>JAJRTT010000381.1 GCA_024278155.1 Bacteroidota bacterium
GCCATATCTTGAAACCTTCAGGTCTTTGGCTATTTCCCTTACTTTTTGTTTTACCTCCCGTAGGTTTAAACCTTTCACATTTAAGACTGCATCAATACCTTGTTCTTTCGCAGTGTTCAGTTTGGTGTCATTTATGTCGATTGCAAGGACCCTTGCCCCCAATATTTTTGCCAATAAAGCTCCATAAACCCCAACTCCACCCACACCAATGCAAATAGCAAAATCACCTTCCTGTAATTCTGATTTTTGCAGGACTTGATAGGGCGTAGTAATTGCATCAGCTACAACTGACAGTTCTGCAAGCCTGTATTTGTCCAGGACACTCTCGGGAACATAGCATAAATATTTGTGGGGGACTTTTATGTGCGATGCAAAACCGCCATCGAAATCATTGCCCGGCATAAGCTGGTTTTGGCATATATTGCCACGGCCATTTTCACATAGTCCGCAATTGCCACAGGGCAACACGGCAGGGACAATTACTTTTTTGTTTAACAGGTTTTCAGGGCCTGCAACTATTTTTCCGCTAATTTCATGTCCGAGGGTCAACGGAAGTTCATGCTTTGTTTTCACACCCTGGTGCCAAAAGCTCAAATCGGTATGGCAAACACCGCAACCGGCGATTTTCACGATAACTTCCTGCTCGTTTATTTCGGGGAAGCCACTTTCGACGAGTTCAAAGGGAGCATTCAGCTTTGTCATTTTCCATGACTTGATTTTGTCGTTTTCCATTTTTTTATAAAGTATTAATCAAATTATAGCGGTATCTTCGTTCATCAGTTAAAGTGTTTCTGTGCAATACAGGCCGCACCAAAAGCATTTATCAATTGCGGGTTCTTGGGGATCGTTACCTTCACATTAAACCTATCTTCAATAATATTTTTCAGATAAGGATGATAAAAGGCTACTCCCCCAATTAGAAAAACCGGTAATGAACTGTTGGCGGGGATTTTCTGGATCCTGTTTGCAATGGATATGTATATGCCTTTTGCCAGGTCTTCAATCGATGTTTCATCAAAGATCCATTTCATTATTTCGGTTTTGGCAAACACGGTGCAAAAACTGTTCAGTTCTTTATCTGATTTCGAATTTGCGGCAAGTTTGCTCATCTCCAAAACATCCAGTTCAGCCCTTTCGGCTACTTCGGTAATAAAGGCGCCTGTTCCGGCTGCACACTTACTGTTCATGTAAAAATCAATTACTTTTCCGTTGCTGTTGCTTGTCAAAAGTTTAATATCTTCCCCTCCAATGTCTATAATGGTTTTGTCAATTCTTGCTATTTGTGTTACCCCGGCCGATGCACAGTACAATTCCGTTTTGATCACATCGGCACTTTTAAGCAACTTTCTTCCGTAACCAGTTGAACATGTATATCCTATCTTGTATTTAGAATGGATGTTGTTTATGATTTCATCCCTTTTTTGCCTATTCCTTGCCATGGTCCTGAAAAGATCGCTATGGACAATTTCATTTTCAGGGTCAATAACCACTAGTTTTGTGTACAATGAACCAATATCAACACCGAGGAAAAACATAAGGCTTGGTTGTTTTTATTTCTCTAAATATTTGTCTTTGGAATTGTTGTTCGATAAATTCTTTTGTGTCACGGCCTTGACTATATTTGTGAAGACAAGGTTTATGGGGGTCTTGATATAATGTTTCCTCCCATACTCAACAAATTTACCGTTCATATAATCTATTTCCGTGTCCCTTTTGTTTATGATATCCACTGCGAGGGAAGGGAAATGGTCTCCTGCACTTTTTAGGTACCTTAGACAGAGTTTCACGAAATTCTGCTCAAATATAATATCTTCTGCCTTGGCAACCTGCATGGCTTCAACAATAATTTGCTCTACGATTTCTAGGGTGTCCCGGTTCGACATCGCCTCTTTCATGGTGTGCCCCGAAAGTGCACACAATGGGCTGAGGGCCGCATTCAGGATTGTTTTTATCCAGGCCTCCTCAGCAACTTTAAACGAATTTACACATTTTGTTTCAAGATGGCGCGAACTTAAAACATCCGCCAGGTAAGTCGCCATCTCCTCGCCGCTGTCATCAATGGAACCGATATAATTGGGCGGGTTGAAAAACGTAACATTGACTACGTTTGGCGCATTTAGGTTGCCGGCAAAATTCACGATCATCCTAAAAATCCTTGAGTCGTCAAAATGGCTCGTGTATTTTACCCTGATGTCGATACCGTTTTGTGCGATCAGAAGCTTTAGCCCATTGTTCCCTTTGTCAATCTGGTTCAAAACGGAATCGACATGATAAGCTTTTACCGCACTTATCAGTATGTCGCAATTGTGATTTATTAGTTCGGGGATACCTGAATAAATATGCTTTAGGTAAATGGATTTGTTGATTTTGCCCACAAGCTCGATCCCTTCGTTCCGTATTAGGTTTAGTTTTCTTTTATCGGTATCGCAAATTGCAACTTCGCAGCCCGCACTTTTAAAATGAAGTGCCAGTATCATGCCCACTGGGCCAAGTCCGATTATACCTACTTTGAATTTTTTTGGTTTCATAAACATTTTTTTTAGGAGGATATTTGTTCTAATAAAGTTTCGATTTTAATGGTGGATTGTTCTTCGGAGAAGAACCTTAAATCGCATAAGTCGGCTTCAATAATCAATGTTTCAATACCGGTTTCTTCTTTCAGCCTGGCCGGCATGCCAAATCTTGAGTTGGAATTGTTAAAACAGGTTTTCGCTTCGTGAAAAATCATTCCGTCTATCCTGAACTCATCGATAAGGTTCTTTAGGATTTCCAGTTTGGCCTTTTCGCTCCGGTTTATAAAAATCGTTGTATAGGCAAAGGCCGAGGATTCGAATGGGTGTCTTTCATCAAAAGCGTCGAATATCCAACTATTGCAGTAAGTTGAAGCAACTACTGCCGAATTATGTTGCTTAAAAAGATCGGACAAATACCTTAGCCTTCCCCAAATTGGCATCCCTTCCCAATATATCCTGCTTGATTCGTTGGCAATAAAGCCCTGTTTGTTTTTGACGTTGTGTTCGAGTTCGGCCAACAGGGTACGATAGTATTCTTTGGCAATTTCGGTGCCCCGCAATACCACTATTGGCCCCATGTGGATCGTGGCATCAAAAAAACTAATGGGTGCGGGGGAATGTTTGGAAGTGTCAAGTGTTTTTTTCCATAAACCGGTTGCCTCTTTGCTTAATTTAAGGGTTTCGCGAAATTTGTCGATATTAAATTTATTTCCACTGATCCTTTCGCATTCGGGGATCAAGGATCGAAATTGTTTTGCAACATTGTCAATATCTTCTTTTTTCACCTCGTCCATGTGCCTTGGTGGTACAATGCCAAGAACGGGGCAATTGTATTCATTTCCGAAAAAAGTAAACCAGTCCTGGACTTCCCTGCACTGGTTTGTGTTGTAAACTATCAAATCCGGTTTTGGGGGGGCTTCCAATCCGTAATGTTTTGTAAGGGGCGTTGATTTCCTGATGTACGATCCGATGTCGGCCGTTAAATAGGAGCATATATCGGAAGGATAGCCAATCTTTGAAGCAACCGGAATGGTATCCATGGCTTTTCGAGTGGCACCCAAAAGTGCCCCATGGTTTTCAGGAAAATATACCTCAAAGCCAAACGACCGCAATAATTCGGCTGGCCCGACACTGGTGCACCAGGCAAGGGGTCTCGATTTGTTTTTCATGGCCGAAAAATAACCGGCCATTACCTGCTTTAATAATTTTGATGTTTTTATTTCGTACATTTTATTTATAGTTCCTCTTGTAACGGGATGATATAAAAATCTTCTTTAATCTCTTTGTCTTCCCCGTAGATTTTTTGGATATGTGCCTTGAAAACATGCTTTACACTATTGGGCATCATTTTCATGGATGCGGTAAGGGTTTTGTCTTCAACGCTCAAGCCACCGTTAATTAGCATCGCACAGTTGATCCTGGCATATTTTTCTTTTATTTCGTTGTTCACGTTATCTATACATTGTTTTAGGCAAACAGCAAGGTCTTTCATGTTTTCGGGGCACTTGCAACCTTCAATTTTGATATTGTTGTTTTTTGCTGATGAACTTACCAAGGTATTGTTCGGAAACAATAAGGCGACAGGGGTTTTTCTTCCGGATCCTTCAACTAAAACATAAGACAGGTACGAACATTTGCCAAGTATCTTTTTTTCAAGATCGGCAGGGATGATTTTTTCAGCGTTCAAAAGCTTGAAAATCCTGTCTTTTCGTGCTATGAGCTTTAACCCAGTTTCGGTAAACTCGCCAATATCCCCTGTGCAAAACCATCCATCCGGGGTAAATACTTTGTCGTTGGCTTTCTTGTTGTTGTAATAGCCTTTCATGACGTTCGGGCCTGAAACCTGTATTTCCCCATCTTCGGCCAGCCTCAGTTTTACACCGGGAATGGGTTTTCCCACAACCCCTGTGGCCCTTTTTACTTTTGGGTCGGTAAGTGTGCAACAGGGGGTTGTTTCGGTAAGCCCCCATCCTTCGATAACCTTAACCCCTCTGTTCTCAAATTCATCCGAAATGTTTTTTGGCAAAGGAGCAGCTGCTGTGAATATGAACTTTAAATCAGGGTGAAAAAACAATTCTTCTGCCTCTTTGCTTTCTTTGGCCAACGTATAAAGGGATTGGTAAACAAGTGGCACGCTGAAAAAAATGGTTGGTTTTACCAGTTTCCAGTTTTCAAGTATTTCTTTTGGGTCGGTTCCGTACCCTGACTCCAGGTACATTTCGGCACCGCTGTATATGGCCGTGAATTTCTCAAAAATCCCACCAAAGCTATGGTGCCAGGGCAAATAGCTTAAAAGCCTGTCGTTTTCGTCAACATCCCACAACACATCCAATGCGGCCTGTTGCGATAAAATGTTTTTGTGTGTGAGCTGAACGCATTTCTGTTCGCCCATGGTCCCTGAAGTGTACATGTTCAGGCAAATATCTTCGGGGCCTGCGTTAAAATCAAGGCTGAAATCCCCCATGTCCAACGGGGCGATTAAATCCTTAAAAAAAACCAGTTCGGGAAATTCGTTGTGTTTGATTTCGTCAAAAGAGAAGATTTTGTTTATTGATAAGCCTGGGCTGATTTTCCCCAATTGAACCTCGCTTCCCACAAAAAGGTATTTGGAACCGGAATGTTGGTAAAGTTTTGTGATAACCGGTTCTTTGAGGTTGTGAAAAACCGGGACGGATATTCCACCGGAAGACTGGATTGCCAGCTCGGTTTGGAGCATTTCAATCCTGTTCCTTGAAAGGATAAGGGCTTTGTCGCCTTTTGAAAAACCAAGTTTTTGCAAATTGAAGGCTATCCTCCTGATCCCGGTATAAAATTCCTGCCATTTGATCCCAATGTATTTGTTCTTTTGTTTTTGTTTGAAAACATATCTTGTGCTGAAATTTTTCACATTGTTCCTCAGCATCTGGGCAATGTTAACAGTAATTGGGCTTAACTCATGCTCCGGTTCAAGAATGGTTTTATACATAATTGTTTGGGATATTTAATAATCAGATTTCAAATGTTTTTTTGATTGATATTTAAGTGGTTGTGCCCTTTCCTGCCCGGGACCGGTTGTTGGCCAGTGTTTTTTGCTTTAGTTTCACATGCCTGAACCCTCCCCAGATAGCTGCACCGATAGCCCCGGCAAAAATCGAGTCTTCATGGGCTTTTATGTTATTGGGGTCTATATTGGAGTTTTTTGCCAATTCTTTTACGGTTGTTACCATTCCGGTATTGGATGCCATACCCCCGGTCAAAACAATAATGCCATCTGCCTTGAGCTTTGTTAAAAGTTTAATTACCCGGTTTGCAACCGAAATATGGATGCCTTTGATAATGTCAGGGGTTGCAATGCCCCTTGAAACCATGTTGATTACATCGGTTTCTGCCAAAACCGCACATATCCCTGATGGGGCTTCGGGTTTTGTGGATTTCAAGGATACCTCGCCAACCTCACTGATGGCCAGTCCAAGGTATCGTGAAATATTCTCGATGAATTGGCCCGAACCGCTGGCGCATTGTCCGGTCATCTTATAATCCAATACCCTTCCTGAACTATCTACCTTTATTGCTTTTACGTACAAGCCACCCATATCGACGACATAGCTTACATTGTCGAAGAAATATGTGGCCCCGCGGGAATGTGTTGTCATACTATAGAAATGGCCCCTCTTTTTTGTCACCATTTCCCCTTCGCCCGTTGAAGCGAGGTAGGCAATATCGCCATAACTTAGTTTGTTCTTTTCCAAAAGGTAGTTTGTCGATTCTCGTGCAACAACTGCCGGATTCCTTTTCCTTATTTTTTCGATGTGCTTATCCAGAATGCGGTTTGAATCGGAATAATCAAATAATACAATTTTAATGTAGCTGCTGCCCACATCAATTCCCATTGTTAAAATCCTGTCTTCCATTTAAGTATATTTAATTTTTTTGTAGTGATGCCCTACGGGCAAACATTGCCGCGCCCAATGCCCCCATGAAAATGGAGTCGGTGTGGATGTTTATTTTTATATCGGTTCCGTAGTTTTCGGCTACCATCTGGCCCACATATTTCAAAACTGCCTGGTTACGTGCGACGCCACCTGTGAAAGTAAATTCGTTTTTGACGCCACCCGAACGCGCGATCAATGACATTGCCCTCATAACTATCGACTTGTGGAGCCCGGCCAGGATGTTGGATCGTTTTTCGCCCATATTGAGCATTTCCCTTACTTCGGCACCGGCGAAAACAGTACAGGTTGAACAAATTACTGCTTCTTTCTCGGCCTCCAAAGCTTCTGGCCCCAGCTCGTTCAGCGAAATGCTGAATTCATCTGCAATATAACCCAGATACCTTCCACAGCCTGCGGCACATCTGTCGTTCATGTTAAAACTTGTTACCAACCCATATTTATCTACCTGAATGGCCTTTGTGTCTTGTCCCCCAATATCAAGGACTGTTCGCGTGAACGGGAATACTGCATGTGCCCCAAAAGCATGGCATAAAATCTCGGATTTTATCGAATCTTTTGGGAAGGGCAATATGGCACGGCCATAGCCGGTCCCAACCATGTTGGCTATTGTGAGATCAAAATCGGCGATATAATCAATGTGTTTTTTTAAGGAACCCGAAACGTTTTCATAATTCCCTGTCAGGATATTTAATTCCGCATCAAAACGCACACTTGTTTTCCCGGCTGATTTTTCGGCAAGTTTCTTATATTTCTCCTCAAGGAGACCCATTGATTGGTAAACCAATTCCTTGAAATCAAAATCAACCATTTCGTTTTCAACGGGTGTGATGCTCTTGTCATATATCAGGGTCATCGGCTCAAAAAGTTCTTTGTCCAGCTTTTCGATTTCCTCATTGTATTTTTCGCTGATAATGTCCCTGAAAAACTGATTGGACTTGGCAAGGCCGCCATCTATAAATTCTGATTTCAATTTTGGCTTGACTGTTGAAAATATTTTTTCAATATTATGGGTTACCTTGTTTTTGATATCCCCATTAAATGAAGCGTTTGCCGTTTTCAATAGTGCGGCCAAAAAAAGATCGCTCCTTTTTTCGAATTGGAGGTATTCAAATACAGATTCAATATCTTCGATGTATTGTTTGAATTCGGGACGTTGTTCTATTTCCTCACCCAATTGCTTTTTCAATAAATAAAACCGCGCATTGAATATTGCCGCAAGCCGGGCAATCTCGACGGCCACGGTGTAGTTGGCCCTGGTATTGGTAATCCCCCTGCCGACAATTTCGTCTTTTTCATCGATGATAATCGCCTTTGACGTTGTTGATCCCAAATCTACTCCTAAATAAAATTTTTTCACTGAAATGTTTTTTTTGTTAAAAATTAAGGTGCACAGATAGATGGGTTTAAACTGAGATAAGTTTTCTCTGGTCCAGCATCTGGAAAAATGACTCGAGCCTGTTTTTTATATTGGAATATGAAAAATACCTTGGGTCAACCAGGTCCGATTCGATAAACCCGACCGGGATCCCGAGCCTGTCTTCCAAGGTCCGCATCATCAATAATTGCCCTGCCGAAAAAGAGTTGCAGCTTTTTATTGAGTTCACTAAAAACCCGTCCGCTTTATAATCCACTATTTCCTGTGCGAGCATGTCCACCCTTTGCTTGAGGTTCATGTTTGTATAGCAGCCCATGCAATATTCCGACAAGCTTTCGAGCAGCCTGTTGGGGTCGTGCCTGAAACCGTTTTTGTAAACCCCTCCCACACGTGTATAGGATGAAGAAACGATAACTGCGCCCATGTCATAAAACAGCTTCCAGAATTCCCTGAAGCTTGTCCAGTTTGGGGGGCCTTCCACCACCAGCCTGAATTTTTCTTCTTTCATTTCGCCTTCAGGTGTTACCGGCCCTAAACCAAGTTTCACGCGTTCCTGTATTTCACTATATAATTCTTTGTAATAACCAGTGGCCTCGGCAGTGCCACGAAAACCTATGTTGATCGGGCCTATGTAATAAACCCCGGCAAAATATGCGTCAATAGGGGATGGCTTGTTTTTTGTCGTATCAAAAATCTTTACGATCATGTCCTCGGTATCGGCTGAATGTTGCAGTATGGTTTTGAGTTTTTCGGGGTCGAACTTTTGACCTGAAACTTGTTCCATTTTTGGGATTACATCGTTCTTTAATTGTTTAACCATGTAATCGGTCATTTCTGGCGTTATTTCACCGTTTTCCTGATAAGGCGTGTGCAATAAGGCAACCGGGACACCGGGATAAAGTTTTTCAAGGTTCTCGAACCATTTCAGGAAAGTGAAACAACCGGTATAGCTCAAAAGCAGCAGATCGGGATCGGGGATTTTTTCGCCGGTAGGGCCGATGTTCCCGTTCAGCATCATCCCAATATCACACTTTACATAGGTGCAAACATCTTCTGAATGCCCCCATTTTTCAGCTTCTTTAATATATTCATCGGACTTTTTCCTCATGCCCGATTGCAAGGCATTTATTTCGGGGTAAACCATGAGCATATCAAATGAACGAATCAACTCGGATAAATTACCCGGTACAAAAGTGTAAACAACCTTTTTGCCTGATTCTTTGGCATTTCCAAGGTCTTTGAACAAGCCTCCGATCATCTCTTTTTGGAGGATCATGCTTTTTTCTTTTTTTACGTTTTCCGACATACTTTATTTAATCAATTTATTAATGAATCGTTTTGTTAAGTTATTGTGCAGATTGCGTTTCATGCATCTGTTTCCCATAGTTTGATCGAATCGGAGAAGGCGCCAACTTGCTCTTTGATTACTTTAAATTGCCCTATGTTTTCATGGTATTGGAAATTTATGTACCTTATTTTTTGATCGTCACAGGCTTTGTTATATATCGGGTTATCGAGCAATGCGGGATCGCAAAAACTTGGGGCGGCAAAGATAATCCCATCGGCTTTTCTCATTTTGGCCAAGCTGATAAGCCTTTCGCTTTTTGGGTTCCCAACATCATATACGGATGATGAAAATGTGCTTTTGTTTAAATATGCCTCTGAAATGGCCCGGACCGGATTGTCGGAAGTGTTGTCAATGTTGCCTTGTATCCATCTTGAACCCAACATCAGGTCATCGTCAACAATATAACAACCGGCCATTTCAATCGTTCTGATAAGCGAAACCGGGGGTTGTTCGCAGAACGCGCCGGTAATAACAACTTTTATCTTATCCATTGGTTCCCCAATATCTTGCCTGATTTCTTCCAGGACTTCTTCCAGGATAATGTTGTGATCTTCAACAGGGATGACCATACCGGCCCTGAGGATATGATATGTATCGACGGCCGATAACCTCCAGGGTGAATGTTGCCTGATGTCGTATATCTCTTCAATCAATTTTCTGTTTTTGTTATATAAGCCTATTGAATTGTTCAGGTTTGTGGTTGTTAATTCCACTCCATTGATTTTCTTTATTTTGGACAAAACAGAATTCATTTCCTGGATATAAAACTTTCCCCCGATTTCGGAACTGAAATCCTGAGGGAAATCCATGTACTTGGCAAATTTCCCAATGCCTGACATTTGGAACATCCCTGAGAGGTTTCTAATCACATCGCAGATTGAAGGAAAGATAAATCCGTCAAAATCGGCAAAATGGCCTGAAAGTGCCATTTCAATAATCCCTCTTGGGATATGGCAGATATACGATTGATAATAGGCATCGCCCACAATTATCTGCTTTCTGTCGCCCCCGCCCAAAATACCTACGGGCAAACCTTCAACGGCATGGATTATCTCCCTGGGGAAATATATCGGCATATAACCAACGATGACCCTGCCCTCTTTTTCCATTTTCCATTTACGGGCTGCTTTGAAATTCAAATCATATGATAGCTTTTCGCATTTATTTGCAAGTTCCTTTAATTTCGACATCCTGAAAATTTAATCTGTGATGAGTACTAGTGAAAGATTTGAGATGATATTGCCGTTGTTTTCAACGTTTTTCTCAAGCTTAAGCCGGGTAAGTAACCGGAAATTGGCGCTAATATATGTTATATTTTTTGA
Organism: Bacteroidota bacterium; assembly: GCA_024278155.1. Classification (GTDB taxonomy): domain Bacteria; phylum Bacteroidota; class Bacteroidia; order Bacteroidales; family JAADJA01; genus JAADJA01. Next base: position 10,491 of record JAJRTT010000381.1, read on the forward strand.
TTTAAGCAATTAAGTGCTTATAATATTTATCAGGTTATTGGTAATTTTGTCTAATTTTACTTTCCAATAGAAACAAGAAAAACAATGAAAAAAAGAATTTCGATTGTTACGGGAGCCGCAAGAGGGATCGGGAAAAGTATTGCAAAACAATTGGTTGAAGATGATTGCTTTGTGGTTGTCGTGGATGTGGACGAAAATGCCAAGGAATCAATTAAGGATTATCTTGGAAAAGGGAATTCGGAATATATAAAATGTGACATCCAAAGCCAAGATGAAATAAAATCATTGTTTAAAGAAGTCCTTGAAAAATTTGGGAAAATTGACATCCTCGTCAATAATGCAGGTGTTATAAAGGACAATATGATTTGGAAAATGCCCAAAAGGGATTTTGATTTTGTCGTTGATGTAAACTTAAAAGGGACATGGATGATGTGCCGGGAGGCGGCAATTATTATGAGGGATCAAAAATTTGGGAAAATCGTGAATATTTCTTCAAGGGCTTGGTTGGGGAATAACCGCGGCCAATCAAATTATAC
>JAJRTT010000382.1 GCA_024278155.1 Bacteroidota bacterium
AATCTGCGATCAGGCTCATATCAAGGCTTTTAATCTGATGTGTGAGTGCCCCGACAGAAATATAATCCACTCCACTTTTTCCATATTCCCTGATTGTTTCCAGTGTAATCCCTCCTGAAGCTTCTGTCTCATATTTCCTTTAGATTATGTTTATTGCCTTTTTGAGTTCCTCCGACGTGAAATTATCGAGCATGATACGGTGAACCCCTCCATGCTTCATCACCTTTTCCAGTTCCTTAAAATCCCTGACTTCGATTTCTATTTTCAGGTCTTTGTTTTTCTCTTTCAGATAATCTTTTACAAGATCAACGGCACGTTCGATTCCCCCCGCAAAATCAATGTGGTTGTCCTTGATCATGATCATATCGTACAATCCCATACGGTGGTTATGGCCGCCGCCCATTTTCACCGAATATTTTTCAATCTCACGCAGAAGGGGCGTGGTTTTGCGCGTATCAAGGACTTTGGTGTCAAGGCCATCAAGTTGATCAACGACTTTTTGCGTAAAGGTGGCAATGCCGCTCATGCGCTGCATGAAATTCAGGGCAAGTCTTTCTGCGGTCAGGATGGAATGTTGTTTTCCTTCAATAGTGAGAATAACATCCCCTTTAATTATGGGTGTCCCGTCTTCTTTCAGGATATTTAGTTTTGTTTCGGGATCTACCTTTTTGAAAACTTTTTCGGCGACCTTGCACCCGGCAACAATCCCGTCTTCTTTTGCAATCAATCTTGCCTTCCCCAGGGTATTTCCCGGAATGGTTGACAATGACGTATGGTCCCCGTCCCCAATATCTTCTTCGAGTGCTTTTTCAATTATTTCGTCTATGGTCATTTGGATCAATGTTTTCTTAAATATACTATAAATTACACATTAAAAGCAAGCTGATTATAAATCATATCTGGTTGATGTCCGTAATCCGATGATGGTTTCGCAAAATCGAGGGATTTTCATTTGTCTGTTTTCCGACATCCGTCATCCGACATCCGTCATCCGACTTTCTTACTCCTCCTCCAACTGCAACTGGTGAATCAACAACTTCCCCCCTTTGTTTTTCATCAGGATATAAAGCCTGAGTTCTTTTTCCCCCGATTTATAAGTGCCGATCATATATTTGCAGCCATCATTGGAGGAACCCTCATGATTCAGGACAAACGAGCTCACTTTGAATTTCTTGAAAAAGTCATGCATGATAACAACCGACTGTGTTTTGCTGTAAGTCCCATCCGTCCCCGGGATTTCAAGGTCGATGGTTGAATTAAAATAAGCGGCAAGTTTGTTTTCGTCGGCTTGTTTTAAGGCTTTGGTGATTTCTGACATTGTGTTGGCGCCTTCGTTTTGGGCAAATGACCTTATCTGGAAAACCACAAGCAACAAAGCTGTCAACATTATTGTTCTTGCAATTGTTGGTCTGATTATCTTATAATCCATGATTGTTTTTTTCGTTTGAGCAAAAGTAATACATTTTGAACTGAGAAATAAAACCAAAATCATTTTAAGCAATATTCTGATTACTTTTGCCAACTTTATCAAGCATGGATTGTTTATACATTATTGAAAACAATAATTGGTTTTTTTAGATGAATGTAATTGTTACAGGAGCAAGTAGGGGGATTGGCCGGGAAATAGTCAAAGGCTTTGCCCGGGACGGTAATCATCGGATAATTGCCATATCGCGAAACAGTCAAAAATTGGAAACCTTAAAATCGGAAGGCGAAAAGCTGAACCCCGGTTCTGAGGTAATTCCGTTTTCTGCTGATATCACCGCAAGGGGTTTTACTGATAGATTTTTGCCTGTTATTGAAAACCTTGGCCCTGTTGATGTCCTTGTAAACAATGCCGGAGGGCTTATCAATAAGCCTTTTAGGGAGTTGACTGAAGAAGACTTCGGCTTTTTGTTCGATATCAACGTGAAAAGTGTTTTTAGGTTTACCCGGCTTTTGTACCCCCGGTTTTCGAAAAGCGCACACATTATCAATATGGGAAGTATGGGCGGTTACCAGGGAAGTTCAAAATTCCCGGGTTTGTCGTTGTACAGTGCAAGCAAGGGAGCTGTGGCCATCCTGACCGAAGCCATGGCCGAAGAATTTAAGGAGGATGGGATAACAGTTAATTGTTTGGCTGTCGGGGCCGTTCAGACTGAAATGTTGGAAAACGCATTTCCCGGGTACAAAGCACCTTTGTCGCCCGAAGAAATGGCTTCGTTTATCGTGGAATTTGCCATAAACGGGAAAAAATATTTTAATGGGAAAATATTGCCCGTTTCGGTTTCGACGCCATGAACCTAAAATTCCAATAAAACAAACAACGAATTTCAAATAGGTTCCAATGGGTATTTTTATATTGGAAGAATTAAGAAAAAGATGAGTGAATATTTGCAACAAACAGATTGTGCAACCGATTCGATAAAACACAATGGTGTGATACGCACTATGGACAAGGACAAATACTATGTTTCCATTGTGGCCCAATCGGCTTGTGCTTCATGCTCGGTAAAAGGGGCGTGCAATGTTACCGAGATAAAAGAAGAAACCGTGGAGGTTGTCAAGGGGAAGAAAGATTCTTATAAAATAGGTGACCGTGTTGAAATCCTTATGGAAAAATCACTTGGCACAAAGGCGGTTTTCCTTGGGTATATTTTACCTTTTATCGTTTTGTTCATAACCCTTATTGTTGGTTTGAACGTTTTCGATGATGAGGGAATTGCCGGATTGTCGGCCCTTGGGATCCTCGTGCCCTATTATTTCGCCCTCTACTATTTGCGTGGCCGGTTGAGCAATACTTTTATTTTCAGGATCAGGTAAAAGTTGCTTTTTGCCCCCTTTTCCCAACAGCCCGATGTAAAAAAAGAAGCATATTATATAGGGAAGACAGAACTTCTTTGTAAGTTTTTTTGTCCTACCGTCAACAATTCTGTTAAATTTTTGTTAAAAATAGCTAAAGCTTTGTAAGCTTTGTATTTATTTTGTCTTACACACATTAAATTATTTATAAATAAACTTAAACACATGAAAAAGATTTTATTCTCGGCAGTCCTATTTGTTTTTGGATTTGCGTTCTTGACCCAGGCCCAGGAAATCAAGGCCCCAACCAAAGTAGTGAAAGCTGCTTTTTTTGATAAAACACCTCCATTGCGCGATATGGAGCTTATTGATCCAGCTACGGTAAAAGATACATGGAAAGATGGGGTAGTGAAAAACGAATCCATTGATATGAAAAAGTTCAGTAGCACGGAACCTACCGATCCCAATTCGGTTCAAAGTACTTTTGGCCCGATGCAAAGCAAAGGCCCTGTTGTAAGTATTGATGGGGTTGGAAACGTAAATGGCGTATATCCTCCCGATACGGACGGGGATGTGGGCCCGAACCACTATTTTCAGATGATAAACCTCTCTTTTGCCATTTATGATAAAGTGGGAAATAAACTATATGGCCCGGCAGCCAATTCAACTTTATGGAGTGGCTTTCCCGGTCCGTGGAACGGGCACAATGATGGCGACCCTATCGTACTTTACGATGAAATGGCCGATCGTTGGATGGCAAGCCAGTTTGCCGTTCAAACTTCCAATGGGAAAAGCTATCAAATGGTTGCCATTTCCGAAACCGGCGATCCACTGGGTTCTTGGTACCGTTATGCTTTCGAGTTTAATTATTTCAACGACTACCCCAAAATGGGTATTTGGATGGATGGCTACTATGCATCGTTCCATATGTTTGGTGGAAACGGTTTTATCGGAAGCGGGTTTGCTGCTTTTGAAAGGGATAAAATGCTGATTGGCGATCCCGATGCACAAATGATTTATTTTGGCCAGTATTCAAGCAAGTTCGGTTTCCTTCCTTGCGACATTGACGGTGACCCACCGCCAGCAGGAACACCTGCCTATTTTGTTGGGATCAACAATTGGTCGAACCACAATATGGAAATCTATAGGTTCACCACGGATTGGGACACACCTTCCAATTCAAGTTTTGTGGTCGAGAACATAATTTCGCCGATGGCTTTCAACTCCAATATAAACGGGGTTCCACAACCAGGTACAAGCACCAAGCTCGATGTACTTGAAAGTATGTTGATGTTCAGGTTGCCTTTTCGCCATTTTGACGATTACGATGTGATGCTTGCGACCCATAGCGTAAAAGTGGGGACAAAAATAGGTGTCAGGTGGTATGAGCTGCGGAATGATGGTACAGGTTGGGTAATTTATCAGCAAGGAACTTATGCACCTGACAACAATAACCGTTGGATGGGGAGCATTGCCATGTCGGCCAACGGCAACATTGCCATTGGCTATTCTGTTTCCAGTAGTTCGGTTTACCCTTCTATCCGGGTTGCAGGCCGTACACCGGATGCACCATTGGGGGAAATGAATATTGCGGAAGTTGAAATTGTTCCAGGGGGCAGTTCGCAATCCGGGATAAGCCGGTGGGGGGATTATGCCTGTATGTCGCCCGATCCCACAAATGATTCCACCTTTTGGTTTACCACGGAATATATGAAAAGTTCGGGCTGGGGAACACGTATAACTTCGTTTGACTTTGCGCCATTGCAAGCACCGGAGGCATGGGCCGGAGTGGATTCTTCTTCGTGTGTGAACAGCCTGTTCTTTACATCCGGATCAGCGTTGTACGCCAGTTCGGTATTGTGGGAAACTATGGGTGACGGTGTCTTTCAAAATGCAAATTCGTTGAGTGCAAAATACCTGCGCGGAAACGGGGACATAGCAAATGGTGAAGTAATACTTACACTTACCGCCTATGGTTATGAACCAGGCCAGGAGAGCATAGATGAAATGTTGTTGCAGATTGTTCCTGAACCGGAAGCCAATGCGGGTGACGATATGAATATTGCCATTGATGAATCTGCTATCCTGAATGGGTCAGCGGAAAACTCCTCCTCGGTAATGTGGTCAACGTCAGGCGATGGTGTTTTTGACGATGAAACTTTGTTAAATGCAACCTATACACCTGGCACAGCCGATATTGCTGCCGGAGAGGTCAACCTGACTTTGGAAGCAATGGAAATTGCGCCTTGTGAGGATTCCGATTCGGACGGGATGACACTTTCAATTGGTGCAATTACAGATATTAACCTGCAAAACGAAACCGATGCTTCCGTTTCCATTGTCCCAAATCCTTCAAACGGAAAATTTGAATTTAAGGTAAGTGGACTTCAGGACGGGGTAGTCCAGGTGAATGTTGTGGACTCCAAAGGTGAATCCGTTTATAGATCAGAATTGGGTTCAAGGTCAGGTTCGGTTTATCAAAGCATTGACCTATCGGCCTATCCAAAGGGGATTTACCTGCTAAAGGTTAAATCCGAAGGGTTTTATAAAGTCAGGAAAATCGTGATTCAGTAAGACCATACGATTTTAATTCTTATAAAGTCTAATAAAAAAACCTGCCCATATCGGCAGGTTTTTTTTATTCAATGCTCGTAACACCCGCCGATACAACAAATTTCATGATTTCCGTAGAGGAAGCATCAATGGGCCTTACATATTCCGCCGAAATAATAACCAGGTTTCCTGACCATGCGTAGGAATGTGGCAGGTAAACAGCGACTTTTTCTTTCGGTATCCCAATAAAAGAAAGGTCTTTGTTGGTGATAAACCCAATTTTTTCGATATTCCCCCCTCTGTCCAATTGAACAAGTACAGGCTGCGTGAACCGTTTCTTTTGTCCAACAAAAGCAGAAAGCAGGTCTTTTACCGCCGTATATAAAATCTTGATCAATGGGGCCCGGGCCAGCACTTTGTCAAAATAAGTTATTATGGGATTGAAAACAATGGTAGTCCCAATAAAACCGATAAGGGTAATAAGCGAAAGCAAAACGACCAGGCCAATCCCCCGGGCATGGATGCCAAAATATTCTTCGATCACGCCTTGCAATAACCCATCAATTGCGTTAAAGCTGACAACGATTGCCCAGATAGTAATTGCAACGGGAGCCAAAAAAAGAAGGCCTTTAAAGAAATAGCTAACCAAAAGTTTAAATACTTTTCCTTTCATAATTTCATTGTGTTATTGACGGTTCATAAAAATATAATTCAGCTAATTTAACTGAATTTCATGAACCTTGATAAATTTATACAATTATACTGCCTTTTACTTGGTGTCGTCGCCAACAACTAAAACTCTTTCCGACAGCTGCCCTTCATTGGTGTCCTCATATAAGACCGATCAAGAATCCCGTTTCGACCATTAAATTTAGAATGATTCCAAACAATAAATCATTCAATGGAAAATCAGTAAGTTATGCTTGATCTTGCCATTTGGCCAATTTTTAATTTATTGTTTTACAGAAAACTACATATGTAGAAAATTAGTTATAAAAGCCTTCGTTCTTTACTAATTGTTTTTACATTTGCCCCGTTAAATCGTTAACAGTAAAGAAATTTATAGTGTTAATTCTAAAAAGAAATAGCCGTGGATGAAATTATAATATATGCCGTAATTTCCCTTGGGGCTGTTGGTGGCGCAGCAGCAATAATCCTCTATTTTGTTGCCCAGAAATTCAAGGTCATCGAAGACCCCCGGATTGATTTGGTGGAAGAGGCTTTGCCTGCTGCCAATTGCGGTGGCTGCGGTTTTGCAGGTTGCAGGGCATTTGCCGAGGCTACCGTTAAACAGGGCGAGGATGAAAATAACCTTGAAGGGTTGAATTGCCCGGTAGGTGGGAATGATGTGATGGCCGATGTCGCAAAAATACTTGGCCTTGAGGCAAACGAAGTGGATCCATTGATTGCAGTGGTAAGGTGTAATGGTGGCAAAATCAATTCCCCTCAAAAAGTTGTTTACGATGGTGCCACCAATTGTACTTTTGTACATAATCTATTTGGTGGCGAAGGTGGGTGTCCCAACGGATGTCTTGGCCTTGGTGAATGTGTTGATGCCTGCGATTTTGAGGCCATTTTTATGAACCCCGAAACCGGCTTGCCAGAGGTGAACGACAAATGTGTTGCTTGTGGGGCTTGTGTCGAGGCTTGCCCAAGGGATATTATCGAATTACGTCCGGTAGGCAAAAAGTCCCGGAGGATTTTCGTCAGTTGTATCAATATCGAGAAAGGCGGCCCTGCAAAGAAAAATTGTGAAGTGGCCTGTATCGGATGTTCCAAATGCTTTAAGGTGTGCAAGTTTGATGCAATCACCATGAAAGATAATTTGGCATATATTGATGGTGGGAAATGTGTCTTGTGCCGGAAATGTGTGACCGAATGCCCGACAAATGCAATCCATGAATTGAACTTCCCACCGAGAAGGGTAAAAACGGGCGACAAAGATAAAAACGAAGCAAAAACAGTTCTAAAGGTGAAGCATCCCGCAAAGGAAACCGCTGTGGTCGGAACAGTTAAGTTGACCGGGAAAGTGAAGGTGGAAGAACGACCTGCAAAGAAGGACGACAATAAAATTGAAGATAAATTGAATTAATGTTGAAGGGCGTTTGTGCTAATTGCCCATTCAATGTACATATAAATGATAAATATGGGATTGTTAAAAACATTTAAGCTTGGAGGCATCCATCCACCCGAGGAAAAGCGATCGAAGGATCAGGCCATAGAAGTCCTCCCGATTCCCAAAGTGGCTTACATACCCTTTTCCCAACATCTCGGGGCACCGGCAAAAGTAATTGTCAATCGTGGAGATCTGGTAAAAACCGGACAGCTCATTGCCAAACAGGAAGGTTTTATTTCGGCCAATATCCACTCTTCCGTTTCGGGAAAGGTGAAAAAAATAGACAATGTAATTGATGCCAGTGGATATCGCCGACCTGTCGTGGTAATTGATGTGGAAGGGGATGAATGGGAAGATGGGATTATCAGGACGGATGAAATCAAGAAAGAGGTGATGCTGAGCCAGAAAGAAATCATCGACAAAATCAATGAGAACGGCGTGGTCGGACTTGGAGGGGCTACTTTCCCCTCTTATGTGAAATTGATGGTCCCCGAAGGGAAAAAAGCCGAAGTCCTTATTATAAATGGAGTGGAATGTGAACCCTATCTG
>JAJRTT010000383.1 GCA_024278155.1 Bacteroidota bacterium
CCTGTCGCGTCCAACGATGGGGTCGAGGCGGCCTTCTTCGGCGGCTTTCGTCATGTCCCGCCCGAAATTATCCAGTACCGGGGTTTTTGATTTTGAATCCGCAATCTTCTTGATATTGCCACCAAACCCTTTTCCTTTTCCTCCTTCGGGTTCTTCATCGGAAGCAGTTCCGCCGGGCAATTCGTCTTTCGGGTCAAAACCAATCCCGCTTGTATCGCTATTTGAGATAATGGCTTTCAGTTCATCCTTCACGGCTTCATAATCAATGCCATGCCTTCCGAAATTTTTTGTGACAATATTGTCATTGTCTTTAAGAATGGCAAGTAGCAAATGTTCGGTTCCAATTAGGTCGCTATTGAATAGTTTTGCTTCGAGATAGGTGATCTTCAGGGCCCTTTCCGCTTGTTTTATCAAGGGGATATTGTCCAATGATTTTACTTTTTTCTTTTCGGGTTCTGCAATGGCCACTTCTATTTCTTTTCTCAGATTGCCTAGATCAAGATTAAAATACGAAAGTATTTGAATAGCCATTCCTTCGCCTTCACGTATTATTCCAAGAATGAGGTGTTCAAGTCCTATATAATCGTTTCCAAGCCGAATGGCTTCTTCCCTACTATAAGAGAGCACATCCTTGACGCGTTGTGAAAATTTCGCTTCCATAAAAAAATCAAATGAATTGTTGATGTCTTTCCATCAAAGTTTGTTTATTTTGAATATAACGGTTCAAAATCCTATTAGTTTGTCTTTTGGTGGAATTTATTTTGTCCCCACCTAACAAAAATCCAGCCTAAGTCATTGTTAACTAAATGTTAGTGACACAATGTCTTTTTTCTCAAATGTAGATACAAAAGTACGGAAAATCGGCCAATGTGTCCTTTTTTATTAACATTGCCATGTTAGTAATAAAATGGGCTAAAAAACGCCTGTGGTTTATCAATTATTGCTACATTCGTGAACTTTATTCAAAAAATGTAATCAACTGTAATTGAAGGAATAATATATGGAAAATTTGCAAAATGGAGAACGGATTCATAAGGTGAACATCGAAAATCAAATGAAATCGGCTTATATTGATTATTCAATGTCGGTTATCGTGTCAAGAGCTTTGCCTGATGTCCGTGATGGGTTGAAACCTGTTCACAGGAGAGTATTGTTTGGAATGCTTGAGTTGGGCGTGATGTCCAACAGACCTTATAAAAAATCGGCAAGGATAGTAGGGGAGGTCCTTGGAAAATTCCATCCCCATGGTGATACATCGGTTTATGATGCAATGGTGCGGATGGCCCAGGATTGGTCGTTGCGCTACCCCTTGGTTGACGGACAGGGGAACTTTGGTTCCATGGATGGCGACAGACCAGCGGCCATGCGATATACAGAAGCCCGTCTTCGTAAAATATCTGAGGAATTGCTCGCGGATATCAATAAAGATACCGTGGATATGCAATTGAACTTTGATGATTCCTTAAAAGAACCTACCGTTTTACCGGCAAAAGTACCCAATCTGCTCATTAATGGGGCTTCGGGCATTGCCGTTGGGATGGCCACCAATATGCCGCCCCACAATCTTACCGAAGTGATTGATGGGACTATAGCTTTCATAGATGACAATGAAATAACAATTTCGGACCTGATGCAGTTTGTCAAGGCACCGGATTTCCCAACCGGTGGGATTATTTATGGTTACGAAGGGGTTCGCAGTGCTTTTGAAACGGGGAGGGGACGTGTAATGATGCGGGGTGAAGCTGTCATTGAGGAAACCGATAGCGGAAGGTCGAGGATTATTGTGTCTTCGGTTCCTTATCAGGTGAACAAGGCCGAAATGATCAAAAAGACAGCAGACCTTGTGAACGACAAAAAAATTGAAGGGATTTCGGATATCCGGGATGAATCGGACAGAAATGGCCTTCGTGTGGTCTATGAAATGAAAAGGGATGCCGTTCCCAATGTCATCCTTAACAAACTCTACCAATACACAGCCCTACAAACTTCATTCAGCGTCAATAATATTGCCCTTGTCAAAGGGCGTCCGCAGATGCTCAACCTGAAGGACATGATCCATTACTTTGTGGAACATCGCCACGAAGTCCTGATCAGGAAAACAGAATATGAACTTAGGGAAGCCAAGAAAAAGGCCCATATCCTTGAAGGGCTTATTATTGCCCTTGACCATATTGATGCGGTTATTGCGTTGATTCGCGCATCGCGCACACCCGAGGAAGCACGCAATGGCCTGATGGAACAGTTTAAGCTTTCCGAAATACAGGCCCGAGCCATCCTTGATATGCGTTTGCAAAAACTTACCGGATTGGAGCAGGATAAATTGAAAGCGGAGTACGATGAGATAATGAAACTGATTGAGCATTTGGAAGAAATCCTTGCCAATGAAGAACTCCGGATGAACATTATTAAGGATGAGTTGATTGAAATCAAAGAGAAATATGGTGACGAAAGACGTTCAAAAATAGAATATACTGCCAAGGATTTCAATATTGAGGATACAATCCCCGATGAAGAAGTGGTGATTACTATTTCGCATCTTGGCTATGTGAAACGGACAGCTTTGAGCGAATACCGCCGCCAGAACAGGGGAGGGACGGGAGCGCGCGGAAGCAGTACCCGGGGCGAAGATTTCCTCGAGCACCTTTACATTGCCACCAACCATAATTATATGCTTTTCTTTACCGAAAAAGGGAAGGTGTATTGGTTGAGGGTATTTGAAATCCCGGAAGGTACCAAAACATCCAAAGGACGGGCCATCCAAAATTTGATCAACATAGCGATGGACGATAAAGTAAGGGCCATAATCAATATCAAGAACCTTTCGGAAGAGGGTTACATCAACAGCAATTTTATCACGCTCTGTACCAAAAAAGGGACAATAAAGAAGACTAGCCTGGAATCGTATTCAAGGCCAAGGGTGAACGGGATAATTGCCATCAATATCAAAGAAGATGATATCCTGTTGGAAGCAAGGCTTACGAGTGGGAACAGTGAAATTATAATGGCCCTAAAATCGGGCAGGGCAATCCGTTTCCCCGAGAGCAAAGTAAGGCCCATGGGCAGAAATGCTTCAGGTGTAAGGGGGATTAGGCTGGCCGGGCCCAAAGACGAGGTAATCGGTATGATTTGCATTGAGGATGAAGAAAGCAACGTACTTGTGGTTTCACAAAAAGGCTATGGGAAACGTTCCTCTGTGGAAGACTACCGGATTACGAACAGGGGCGGAAAAGGGGTGAAGACCATCAATATCACCGAGAAAACAGGGAACCTGATTGCCATTAAGTCGGTTTACGACAATGATGATTTGATGATTATAACAAAGTCGGGGATTATTATCAGGTTGCCGGTTAGCGGAATGCGCGTAATGGGCCGGGCCACACAAGGTGTCAGGTTGATAAATATCAGGGAAGGGGATGCCATTGCAGCCGTTGCCCGGGTGGAAGTGGATGAAGCTGAAGAGCTGTTGGCCGATGAAGAAGGTAATTTAATTCCAACAGATGAAAATTCCACCGAGCCTTCAGGGCAACCAGAACAGCCTGAACCTCAAGAGCCAGATGAAGATCAATAAAAGTTGTAATTTAGGTATCGCTTATAATTATTAAAAATGATTCCAAATTGGCGTGCTTTTTGAATTGGTTTGCCAATTAATTTTATTTTTGCCAAAATTTAGAAACAATCAAGAAATTAACATTATGAAAAAAATCGTTTTAGTAACTCTTCTGTTTTTTACCACAGCAATTGGTTTTTCGCAAAAAAACATGGTTGTCAGTGCATATAACTACCATAAAAGTGGTAAACTTGACAAAGCCAAGGAAGCCATTGATAAAGCAACCGTCCATCCCAAGACTGTTGTTATGGCCAAGACCTGGTTTTACAGGGGCAACATTTACATCGACATTTACAACAGCACGAACGAGGAATACAAAAAACTCGATCCCGATGCTTTGAACAAAGCCTATGAAGCTTACCAAAAAGCTTTGGAATTGGATACAAAGAAAAACTATTACGTAGAAATCCTAACCAGGATGCCTATGGTAGGGGAGTCCTTTTTTAATTATGGCGCCAATTTATATAATGCTGGACAAACTGCGCTGGATGCCAAGGATACAGTTACGGCCAATAAGGAATTTGGCAAATCTGTAAAAGCTTTCGAGAATGCATATCACATATATAAAGACGCTGGGAGCGAAGATTCCTTGACCATCTATTACATTGCCGTTGCCGCCGAATTGGGACAGGATTATGACAAAGCAAAGGAATCTCTTGAAACATTGGTGGCCATGAATTACCCCGAGCCGGGTATTTACAGTTCACTTGCCGGTATTTATTACAATCAGGACAAAGATGTCGAAAAGGCTGCTGCTATTTATGCACAAGGAAGGGAAAAATATCCTGATAACCTTAGCTTGCTCCTTAATGAAACCAATTTTTTACTGGCCAATAAGCAAACTGACAAAGCACTGAACAATCTCGAGCTTGCAGCTAAGCTGGATACGACCAACGCTACTATCTTTTTTGCAATTGGTGCAAACTATAACCAAATTGTTGATGATTCAACCAGTACACCGGAAATGAAAGAGGAGGCATTTACCAGGACAATAAAGGCTTATAATAAAGCAATTGAGATCAGGCCTGATTATTTTGACCCGAATTACAACATGGGTGCTTTATATGTTAACAAAGCAGCTAGCTTGATTGATGAGGCCAACCAACTTCCTTTTGAACAGCAAAAAAAGTATGATGAGTTAAAAGGCCGTGCCGATGGATATCTTAAGACATGTTTGCCTTATCTTGAAAAAGCACATCAGATTGACCCGGATGATATGAGCACACTGTATTCCTTGAAAGAGATTTATGCACGACTGGGAAACGATGTTAAAACAAAAGAGATCAATACGTTGATTGATGCCCAGCATTAATTAAGATATTAGGAGGGAAGCCATTATTGTTTCCCTCTCTTTTTAAATATTCAATTTAACATAATATTAATTATTGGACACTTATGTAAGCCAGCATTTGAAAACCAGTTACGCAAAGCAGAAAATGTTATGATTTGAATAATGAAGATAAATTGATGAATCAGCCGAACCCGATGTAGCGTGCGCAAACAAAAAGAGCCGCTCTCAATTCGTTTTGACAGCGGTTTTTTTACTGGAGTACATTTGTTTATTTGGGTGTGATATCTATTTCTCCGGCACATACCAATATATTATAAGGTATCTCCTGGAGACGTGACAATTCAGGGTTAAAGTTCAATCCCAAAGGTTTTTTCAATTTCCCGTTTCATTGCCCCCTTTAACTTCTTTTTTTTATACGATTCGGTTAGCAGTCTTTTTAGTTCTGGGCGTCTTTGTATCTCCGGGCGCATCACTTCAAATATGTCAGGCATTTCATTTGCTTTCCCAATATTGCTTTGCCCTTTTGTATCCAATTGCTTTTTCATTTGCAGGTGTTTTATTGGTTGTTTTCTTGAACAGGTGCAGCGACCTGTGTTTTTTCTTTAGCAACTTATATGCTTTATCAAAATCGGGGGAAGTTGTAATTTTTGTTTCCATGTCATTCTTCCTCACCGATAAGTTCC
>JAJRTT010000384.1 GCA_024278155.1 Bacteroidota bacterium
ATAAAAATCAGGCCCGAAAGAAGGGAAAGCAAAAGAAGATGTGATTTTTTCATTTACAAGTTTTCGTGTAACTAATCAGTGCAACAATGAAACAATGGGGAAACCCAAAATAACAATTGGACCTTTTAATGACACACCCCTACCTCTCAAGGTGGGGAGCAATGGTAATTGTTTTTTTGAATTTCCCTAATATTGATCTCATAATGATTAGTTACGATATCATAATTGTTTTAACATCCATTCATCAAATCCTATAACACATTCAAGCTGTTTGACCCTATTCCGACACATCTTGGTACAGGAAATCGTTGTAAGGATACCTCACGGTATGAATCTTTTTGACTTCTTCATAAAGTATTTTCCTGAACTCCTCGATGTTTTCCCGCCTTTTTGCCGAAATAAAAAGTGCCGGTGTATTTGTGTTGGCCATCCATGTTTTCTTCAAGTCATCCAGGGCCAGGTTTTCCTTCGTTGCCGGGCTGAGGTCATCCGGATCCTTTTCGATAAACGTATAGGCATCGATTTTATTGAAAATCATAATGGTCGGTTTGCCATTGGCATCGATATCAGCAAGGGTTTCCTTTACAACTCCGATTTGTTCCTCAAAGCCGGGATGGGAAATATCCACCACATGGACCAGCACATCCGATTCGCGTACTTCATCCAGGGTTGACTTAAACGACTCCACTAAGTCATGAGGCAACTTGCGGATAAACCCAACCGTATCGGAAAGCAAAAAGGGCAAGTTCCCTATTACCATTTTCCTGACCGTGGTGTCAAGGGTGGCAAATAATTTATTCTCGGCGAAAACCTCTGATTTGCTCAGCATGTTCATAATGGTGGATTTGCCCACGTTGGTATAGCCCACCAAAGCCACCTGCACCATCTTCCCACGGTTTTTCCGTTGTGTGGCCTTTTGCTTGTCTATCTTCACCAGTTTCTTTTTCAACAACGAAATCCGGTCACGGATGATCCGGCGGTCTGTCTCGATTTCCGTTTCACCCGGACCACGCAAACCAATTCCCCCACGTTGCCTTTCAAGGTGGGTCCACATCCTCGTTAACCGTGGCAAAAGGTATTGATATTGTGCAAGCTCAACCTGTGTTTTTGCATGGGCTGTCCTGGCACGTTTGGCAAAAATATCAAGGATCAAATTGTTACGGTCAAGGATACGGCATTTTAACGACCTTTCAATATTCCTGATTTGTGAAGGGGTAAGCTCATCATCAAAAATGGCAATATCAATTCTATTCTCAATGATATACTCCTGGATTTCCATCAACTTCCCCGAACCCACAAAGGTCTTTGAATCCCTCATATCCAGTTTCTGGATAAAACGCTTTTGGGTTTCAGCTCCGGCAGTTTCGGCCAGGAAAGCAAGTTCGTCAAGGTATTCGTTGATCAGTTCGGGGGTTTCGTTCCGAGAAATGACACCGATCAATATGGCTGTTTCTTTTTGTGTTTCTGTGTTTGTCAATTGTTCTGTTTGTTATAATTCAGCTACAAAAGTAATCTTTTTAAAGAGGCTGCCTTAAAAGTTAACACGACATATGATTTTGTTCTGGATTTATTTTGCGAAGCTTTGTGTGCCCTTCGTGACCCTCTGTGGTTCAGCCTTTAAAAATTTACCACAAAGTAAAAAAAAGAAATGCACAAAGTATCACTAAGACTTTTAAGACAGCCCATAAAAAAACCGTAAATTTGTAATATGAATAAAATCATGCTTCTTATATTTTCGTTTTTTACTTTAGCGACGATTAGCTTATCAGCTCAGTCTTTTGATGATTTCATCCAATCGGTACAATCATTGCCAATTGAGCAACGACAAGCCCCAATTGACAGTTTTATGACCGCAAACGATCAATTTCCTGTCCTTGAATTTGATACACTCTGTCACTTTATTTACCAGGGAAATGCCCAAAGTGTTTCTGTCCCGGGGGATGCAACGGGTTGGAATCCATCGCTTGCAAATATGGCAAATGTTGAAGGAACTGATTTTTGGTTTTTGTCAAAAACTTATGAAACTGATGCCCGGCTTGATTATAAATTTGTCCTGAACAACACAAACTGGACTACCGATCCCTTAAACCCAAATACAGTAATGGGTGGGTTTGGGCCCAATTCGGAACTGGCCATGCCCGCTTATGTCCAGCCCCCCGAAATTGTTTTTTATCCAACTATTCCGCATGGGACAATATTCGATACTGTTTTCCACTCGGCATTCCTTGGCAATTCCCGCACGATAAAAGTTTATCTTCCACCGGATTACAATTCCACAACGGATAATTATCCCCTTGTCCTTTTCCATGATGGCCTGGAATATTTAGACCTTGCCTCGGCCAATAACGTATTTGATTATATGATTGATGAGAACCTTTTGGAACCCATAATTGGGATATTCGTTCCACCCGTAAACCGTGAACCCGAATATGCCGGAAACCTTCAAGATGAGTTTACCAGCTTTATCGTCGGAGAATTAATGCCCTGGGCAGATGGCAAATTCCGAACAAAAAAATCACCCCACTTTCGTGCCGTAGCAGGTGCTTCCAATGGCGGAAACATTGCACTTTGGCTGGGTTTGCAGCACCCCGAAGTTTTTGGAAATGTGGCCGCTTATTCGAGCAATGTACAAACAAGCATTTCTTCCGGTTTTCA
>JAJRTT010000385.1 GCA_024278155.1 Bacteroidota bacterium
AATCGGTTGGTCCGATTTCTGGATTTACGATGGTGAAAATACCGATGCCCCTCAACTGGGATATTGGGAAGACGATATTTCCCCGGGAACAATTACCGCCGGTTATCAAAACACCACAGGTGCCCTTACAGTGAAGTTCGAGGCACAGGGATGGACCCCTTTTGAAAAACCAGGTTGGGCGGCCAATATCAGTTGCCATGTCCCGGTTGAGGACGATTTTGAGGTAATGAACCTCGAACTTTCATATGCGGCCGTGTTTGAAAATGACTATCCCGTTGCCATTGCAACACTTAAAAATATTGGGACAACGATCCTTCAAAAAGATGTTGTTTTTTCTGCCAATGGGGTTGACTTTGCAACAGTAACATCAGCCATGGTGGGGCAGTCGGATACCATAACAGTTGAAGCTATCTGGAACCCGACCATTGAGGGTGATTACGTATTGACTGCCACTGTTCCCGAAGATCAGGGAAGTGACGACAACAATTCTTTTTCAATGATGCAACATGTTTACCCTTTCGATCATTTTTATGAAGGGTTTGAGTTGGAACAGTTTCCGCCGGATGGTTGGTCGCAATCAGGAAATGCCTGGACCCATGGCAACAATACGCCGGCAATTGGTGAAGGCCACGCCTATCTTTGGGTCGATTATGGTTTGTTCGATACTTTATACACACCCAAATTACATATTGAGGCAGGCGACAAATTATCATTCTATGCCTATAGTAGCGCATGGTGGCCGGGCGAGCTCGACCTTTGCTGGATAGATGGGGAAACCGGCGTAGCCACACTGATCGAAAATGTACCATTGCCATTTATGGCGTACCAGTATTTTGAAATCGATGTTTCGGATGCGGCCGGTGACAACTACCTTGGATTTGTGGGAAAATACAATCCACTTGGTGGCCAGGGCGAGGTAAAGCTCGATGAAGTCGAAGGTATTGGTATCGAGCGATTCTTTTATGAAGATGACCTCAAAGCTTACGTATTGGGGGGAAGCATTACCCCTGTGGAAGAAGTGGCCACAACACTCGAAGTGAAAATTAAGAATATTGGCTCCACGTTCACCCCCGGATCTGATTATACGGTAAAATTGATGCAGGACTCCAATACGGAACTCATGTCATACCCAGGACAAGATATCAACCCAAAAGAGGTGTTGGATATTACCATGGATTACACATTCCCAACCGCAGGTTTGTACCATTGCACGGTTGAAATAGATTTTGCAAACGATCAGGATGTCTCCAATAATATATCCACTCCCCTTGATATATATGTTCAACAGGACGGGACTGTTCAGGTGCCTATCGGTACAGGTTGGGATTATGAATCCAACTGGACACATCCAATTATCACACAACCAACAGGAATGTATTCACAAACGCTTTACGTGGCCGAAAATGTAGGGGACCCCAATACCATTACAGGCATTCTCTACTATTATAAATTAAACGAAAACTATCCTGTTTCTGATATCCCCCTTACCATGTGGATGTCAGAAACAGAAGAAACAAGTATGGCCGGACCTCTTGAGGCAGCCAACGATTATTACAAGGTATTTGAAGGAACGGTCGATTATCAACCGGGCATCCATGAAGTTTACATACCCCTTGATTTTGTTTACAATTATCAGGGAGGCAACCTCTTGGTTACTACGTATAAAGATTACACGGCAAATTGGCTGGGTTCAAGCAATATAGCAGTTTCACAGGTGGCCGATACCATGGTAAGGTATTACAATGGTTATGAAAACGGGGAACCCATCGACCCATACAACCAGCAATCATTGGATTCCGTTTTCCAGCAACACAAAACGGAATTTGCAAACGTGAAGTTATTTAAGTTTAACCTTGAAGGGCAATATTGCACACCACAAACCTTAAATGGTACCATGGCAGGCGATTATGTTAATGGTGTTACATTCAATGAAATCTAAAACCTGAATACCGGCTCACAGGGGGGACCGGCCTATAACAACTATACGACCATAAGTACAAATGTTGAACGTGGACGTACATACGAATTGACCATCCAGGCCGAAACAAGTGGCACGGAAGGATCAATAGCGGCATGGATTGATTTCAATGGAAATAAAACCCTTGACGATGAAGGGGAAAGGGTTGCCCATATCAGCAGTTCTGAAGCTTCGCAGGAAAATGCAGTACAGGTAACAATCCCTGATGATGCTGCTCTGGGACTTACCATATTAAGGGTTAGGAATAGTGCCGGGGCTGACCTATTTGCAAGTTGCCAGGCCGTTGATTATGGTGAAACCGAAGACTATGGGATAAATATTGTTGAAACCATACAGGTCTATAACCCGGTTTTGAATTTCATGGCCGAACTTACCGGCAATACCGTTGACATGAATTGGGAGGTGCCTGAAAACCCGGGCATAGCACATACCGAAGGTTTTGAAATGAGCACATGGCCACCTGAAGGTTGGCAATTAAAGCAAAGTACTTCGCTCGACGGAACGTTGACCGATCCCACAGGTGACACATGGAGCCAATACAATGCAGATATGCAATACGTTTACAATGGGGCATATTCTGCCTTGTCGCCAGCATCGGCATTGGATTTCAATTGGTTGATCACCCCTCAGGTCCAGCTTTATGGTAATGATGAAATTGGTTTTATGATGAACTTTAGCTCCGATGAGAATGGCTATTCCAGATTCTATTTATTGGTTGAGGCCGATGGTGAATGGACAACAGTTTTGGAATATACGGACGAAGTTACCTTGTACAACAACTACGATGAAAAGGTCGTTGCCGACCTAAGTGGATTTGCAGGAAAAACCGTAAGGATAGCTTTTGTTACCGAATTCAATAACGCCTACCCGATAGCCATTGATGATATCGTTTTGAACGGTGTTGCCATTGATGGGAAAAGTGTGAGCGGCATTACAGGATATGAAATTTACAAAAATGATGATTTCCTGACCCTTATTGATGACCCGGCCATGGTAAGTTTTACCGATGAAGTAACGGAAACCAATAATTACATTTACTGTATTTCCGCAATGTACGACGACAATGAAAAGTCAGTGGAAGCTTGTGACGAAGAATTTTACCTGGCACCGTTGACCGCACCCATAAACGTATTGGCAGCTTCCATTGACGATGATGTTACCGTAAGTTGGGTCGCCCCTAATGAAGGGATGCAAAGGTTCGATGATGATTTTGAGGGTTATGATGCCGGTCAGCAGGTGGCTTGCCAAAACCCTGATGTCTGGACAACCTGGACTTTGGATCCTTGTGGAGCAAATGATCCTTATATTTCAACAGAACAAGCATACAGTGGTGATAATTCAGTATTGAACGAAGGTGTTTCCGACTTGCTTTACCTTCACGATGAAATGCTTGAGGAAGGGAAATACTCCTTTAATTTCAGGATGTTTGTCCCGGAAGGTTTTAACGGGTATTTTAATGTTCTCCAGGATCACGATCTTACCATTGGGGCACTATGGGGATTGCAGGCATTCTTCGATGAAAATGGCATTGGCACGCTTGATGGTGGAGGGTACGGTTCTGCAACTTTCAATTATGAATACAACAAATGGTTTTACGTTGAAGTCATTATGGATCTCGATACCGATTGGGCAGAGTTCCTTGTCAATGGCGAATTGGTGCACGAATGGCAATGGAGTACCGGTATTAGTGGCACCAATGGATGGAACACATTTGAAGGTGCCGACTTTTATTCCTGGAACACAAATGGGACCGCAAAATTCTATGTTGATGATGTCCGCCTCACACAAATATATAACCCCAACATACCCCTTGATTACAATGTGTACAGGGATGGCAGTTTGGTTGGAAATGTAACGGCAACCGAATTTGATGATCCCGATGTGGCTCCGGGAGTACATGATTACTGTGTCAGTGCAATATATGATGAAGGGGAATCGGCGCAGGTTTGCGATTATGTATGGATATTTACCGCTCCACAGAACTTTACAGTGGCCATTGAAAACGAAAACGACGTACTGTGCACATGGGACGAAATTGAAAATAGCGATGGATATAACCTGTACAAAGATGATGTACTCCTCGAAGCCAATATTTCCACGAATGAATGGACCGATATGGATGTAGAAGGTGGAACACACACATATTATGTTACGGCAATTTATGTAAATGGTGAATCCATTCCTTCAAATTCGGCTTCGGTTGTCCTTCTCCTTGTCCCATCAAATCTTGTGGCAGAAGCTGACAATGACGGAAATATCGTGTTGGACTGGGACGGTGTTGGCAATGTGTCCACCGGGGAAATGATAAAGCTTTCGCAACACAACGAAAACCCTGCAAACGGGCTTTACGAATGGTTCGATTTCGGTTATGGTGTGGTTTACGACCTTTCGGGATATACCGGCACCACCATTGAGATGGTGGATTTCTACCACTCTTCCTATGGGATCACAGGTACATGGTCATATATGATCCATATGGTCGATTGGAACTATCAAACAGAAATTGCGCAATTCGGCCCTTTCCAAACTACTGGAAATGATACATGGGAACTTGAAATCCCACTCGGGTCAACACTTCCCACAAGCAACCTGATCGGGATATTCCTGGAACCCATGAGCAACGATCCCCAGGACGCATATCCCATATTGGCATGTGATGAATTACTTGAAGGACTGTCTTTCACAGTTTCACTTAATGATTTGACCATGTTTGACCCCGCACCGGGCGACTTCCTAATGGACTTGTGGATCATGGCAGAAGAAGGCAAAGAAATGGTGAAGGCGAAAAAGTATAAAGTTGACAACCTCGAACTAAAAAATGTGAGAGCACCTTATTTGCCCGTACTTGGTGAAATAACCCCCAATCAAAAAGCAAATGGAGGAAAATCACTGCAAGGGTACAACATTTACTATTCTTACGACTTAGGCTCTTTCGATGTTATCGCAGTAGCTGAAGACACCACATTTGTACATGAAGGGGCCGCAATTGAGGGCCTGCACAAATACTATGTGACATCCAACTACGATGAAGGTGAATCCAATCCTTCAAATGAAGCATCCGTATTGATTTCATCTGTCGGGGACGTTATGTCCGATGAGATGAATATCTATCCAAACCCGTTTACGGATATTGTGATGGTAAATTCCGACAACAAAATTTCAGCTGTGACTGTGATAAATGCACATGGTCAGGTCATTTATGAAAAACATGGCTTGAATTCGGTGAATTACCGGATCGACCTCAATGATCAATTGGCCGGTATTTATCAGATCAGGGTGGAGACCAACAAAGGCTGGGCAAACTACAAAGTGATTAAACGATAGTTTTATTATTGGGGAAAGGTGTCCCATAAGCCTACCCCCATCTATAAGTTAATTTAGGTTGATAATGATTATTTGACGAAAGCCGGTCAGGGTTCTGGTAATTTAAAATGCACCAATTATTATGAAGTTATTTTTTCTTATAACAAATCACAATTTTTAAGCATAGCCCCAGTTATGGTTCAAAATTTTGAGGCAGTTAGAAGGAAAAAGAACAAATAGGAATGGTATGTTTTAAGTTCCCAGAACCCTTCAGTTGATTCTGCCGGCTTTTTTTAAACTATTGCACTCTCAAAATTGTTATTAGTTACGAGAATCAAGAGTTGAAAATTTCATACTCAGGCTGAAAGCCTAATTTAATTCAGCCCAATGCAACGCATTGGGTCTAAAATTGATATAAAGTGGCGTCCTGTAAGGACAATATAGTATAACCTGACTTTTCAAGGCGAATGTCAATATCTTTAATGTTTCAACACAAGGTGTTGCATTGGGCTGAAACAAGCCGCACTTTCAGTGCGATATTAAAAATCTCGAATTAGGTTTAACCCTTGATTCGCATTAATAATAAATCAAAAGTCATGAAAAAATTTTCCCTCGTCGTATTTGCAATACTCATATCCCTGATCACATCTGCTCAGTATCCCAGGAACAAAGTTGCAATTGAAGAAGGTACCGGCACATGGTGATCTTCATGTGGGACAGTGGCTGAAATACTTGAGCAGCTACGGTCAGAAGGGGCGGAAATTGCCGTTATCGGATACCATAGTTACGATGATTACACCAATTCCTTCGGCGAAGCACGAATCGGATATTATGGAATAATGGGCCTTCCCCATGTTAATTGCGATGGGGAACAATTATTTGACCTCTCTTATGGTTCAATGTGGGAAGAGTACGAAGAAAAAGTTGCCATAACTTCACATTATACGATTAACATTGATGTTGCAAGGGACGGGACTTCTGTAATAGCCAGCATTAACACAAGCCAGATCGGGGCGCCCAATCCAGAAACCAAGGTTTTGCACTTGGTATTAACGGAATCGCACATTCCCGAAACATGGTATGGTGGCGAAGAAGTGAACCATGTGGAAAGAATGATGGTTCCCGATGAACATGGTACGCCTTTTTTGAATGGCAATTCGGAACTGGAATTTGAAATGGACCCTGCCTGGATTACCCAGAATTGTTAAATTGTTGCCTTTGTCCAGGATACCGTCAGCAAGGAAATAATGCAAACGCAGGTTTTTCCTTTGGCTTCAACGGTTTTGTACAATGATGCGAAACTTGCTGAAATCGTGAACCCATCAGGCGATTATTGCCTCGAAACCCTAAGCCCTGTCATCGAACTTGAAATTGGATATTCTGGGTGCTATTCATTTGTGGTTTACGATGAAGGGGGCAATGGCATTTGTTGGTGTTGTCACCAACAAGGATTTGTGCAATTACGTTGTTCAACTTGGTGACAACACCAACCTGTGGCAAAGAAGTACGGAAAACCATTGTGCCGAAACAGTGGCTTTCTTTTTTTACAAACGTACCAACTATTAAAAAAAAACTACCTTTGTTAAAAAAAGTACCTGATACTTTTGTTTTAACAAAATGAGAAAATTCATTAGCCGGTATAAAATCATCTTCTTTCTGTTGTTCCTATCTGCAATTTTATTTGGCCAGGACCAAAACTATCCAAAGACCATTAAAGACATTGAAACACATAAAGGACAAGATACTGCCAAGGTTAATTTATACATCCGGGTGGCCACAGGATATTTGAACAACCAAAACCTGGATTCCGCATTTCTAATTGCCGCCAATGGTTTGTTCCTTGCAAAAAAGCTGGAATACAATATCGCAGTTGGCGAACTATATGCCATCCAGGGAGATATTAAGGTAATGCAAAATGAGTTGTTCCAGGCCCTTGACCACTATTTAAGTTCGGTGAATTTTATTGGCGGGAACAATGGCAAAAGAAAACTGGCAAGCGTACTTTTGGTTATAGGCAATATTTATGTTGCCCAGGCCAATTATCCAAAAGCCCTTGAGTATTACCAGAGAGGCCAGGCTATAGCCGACAGTTTGAACGTTACTTCCATAATGGTTCATTTTTACAATAACCTGGGCGAACTATATGGTAATTTGGGTCAATTTGAAGAATCAATTGAAAGCTATAACCACGCACTGGATATTTATACCAATAACAATAACAGCGATGGACAGGCATCCATCCATACCAACCTAAGCAACGTTTACATTAAAATGGGGGACACAAAACAAGCAAGGGAAAATGTAGAAAGAGCATTTCATATTTACGAGAATTCCTCAAACAATGAAGGGCTGTTGAACACCTACAACTCAATGGCCGCCATTGAAAGGAAAGAGGGAAACTATAACAAGGCGATTTCTTATTATGAAAAAGGGTTGAAGCATTTGGGGAAAATCGGGATTGAATACAAAGGGCCCAAATCAATCTATGAAGCCGACCTTTATTCCAATATTGGTTTTTGTAATTTAAAAATCAAAAACTACGGCCAAGCCGAAGAAAACCTTTTAAAAGGATATAAAATTGCCCTTAAGACCGGTCAGCTTGGCACATTGCAAAACATAACGCATTTCCTGAGCGAGTTGTACGAAATAAAAGGCGATTTGACCAAGGCATTCAATTATTACCGTGAGTACAATGAATACTCGGATAGCTTGTCGCAAAAATAGAACATCAAGAAAATCACCCAGCTCCAGATGCAGTACGAATTTGACAAGGAGCTGAAACAACGGGAAATAGAACAGGCAAAACAAGATGCTGTACAAAAGAGAAAAGACCTGATCTACATTATGCTTATTTCGGGCGGTTTTCTTGCGGCCATCATATTGTTCCTTCTTTTCAGGTTACAGATCAACAAAAACAAAAGGATAAACCTCCACAGGAAAAACCTGATTTCCGACCTCGATTTTAAAAACAAGGAACTTACCACCAATGTGATTTATCTCCTGAAGAAAAATGAGTTCATCATCAATATTTCCGATAAGCTGAAAAAATCGCGTTACGATTTCAAGCCCGAAAACCGGAAAACCGTTGATGATATCATACGCGAACTGGAGCAAGGTTCCAAGGGGGACGTTTGGAAAGATTTCGAGGTCCGTTTCCAGGAGGTCCATGCCGGATTTTACAAACGACTGAACGAACAGTTCCCCGACCTGTCGCCCAATGAGCTGAAACTATGCGCTTTCCTCAGGCTGAACATGAGTACCAAGGAAATTTCGACAATTACTTTCCAATCGCCAAAAAGCATCAACATGGCACGTTTCAGGCTACGTAAGAAAATGAGGATGAAAAACTATGATAACCTGGTAACATTCCTTGGCCAGTTGTAGGGCAAGGTCCAAAGAAAAGCCGCCCCTCAACATGAAGGACGGCCCAACAAAAATCACTCAACCTAAATTTACTAAAAACAACTTCTTTTAATTCTTGATGACCAGCTTTTTTACAATTTCCCCTTGCAAGCTGTCTATCCTTATAAAATATA
>JAJRTT010000386.1 GCA_024278155.1 Bacteroidota bacterium
AGCATCAATCATTTTCCCGATATTTACTGCTTGCGACCAGGTATTAAAACCCAATGGTTCAAAAGCAATCCTTGACGAATCAACGCCTTTCACGATCAGTTCCCTGGCCATCAAGTTCAACTGCAACAAACTATCTTCCCCTGTATCATAAGGAAGTGCGATGATTATCCGGGCATCGGGAAAGTGATTGGCGGCAATTGCCCCATAATATGTCCGCATCAACCCATCTGCACAGGGCATTCCACTTCCTCCGGGGATTACGATGACATCGGGATTGCCTTTTAACTCCGAGTTCACGATCCCCAGCCCATGATAGGCATAATATGGGATATCCGTAAAACTCAATAAGAACAGGACAAAAGCCAAAACCCCAAAGATTCCAAAAACCCATTTTATCGCCTTGTTGAATATTTTCTTCATATCCCTAAATAAAAAATGAAAGGCCTTTGTTTTTAGAATTATCCAGCGTTTTCTGATGCTCAATCAATTGACCCATAGAAGCAATGAATTCCTTGGCCAGAAATTCTTCCATAATACTTTTATCATCCTCTAAATATGAGGTGATCAAAGCATGGTTAAAGTTTGAAAATTTTTCCTGATAGTCAAAAGCTGTTATTGGCAGGCCTTCTTTCATGCTAACAAATGTGGTCATTAGACGTGATGTCCTTTTATTTGCATCGTGAAAAGGTTGATGGATAAAAATTTGATACGCCAAAAAAGCTGTTTTTTCAATTAAATGGGATTTGCTCTGATTAAACATATCCATAACCTTGTTTATGTTCTTTTCAACAGTATGTGGATTTGAAAGTGGCAAAATCTCCCCCTTTCTTTTATTATAATCCCATGTAATTTTATTTTGGGTTACCTTATATTCCCCAACAAGTTGATTTTTTGCCTTTGAATTGGGATAGGCATCTTCCAATGACCAATAGGGTTCAAGGGTAAGTTTATTTGCCTGCTTTAATACCCTGTCATCCAATGGGTATTTGTTCAGTGCGGCAGAAATAATGAATTTCAAGGCTTTGTAATGGCCTTTTGCTTCAAGGTAATCCCGAATGGGCAAATCCCCCTGTGCAATATTGCTTTTCAACAATGTTGTGGTTTGGGCAAGGTTTAGCCGGTTACCTTCTAATTTGTTGGAAAAATAAACATATCGATAGCTTATATTTTCAATATCCGCATCGGTGAAAACAATGTTTGACCTTTGGTATTGCTTAAAAACGTTATCAAATTCTGCTTTAGAATCCATTGGATCCAAATAATTTCGTAATTTTTTTATACGAACAAAATTAAGGTTTTATATTTACTTGTTGGCCAATTTCTCATTTTCCCTATGGCGCTGTGAATCCCTGATCGTTTTTTTCTCCAGGTTTTTCTTCAATGCTTCGGTCAGGTCCACCCCGGTTTGGTTGGCAAGGCAAATCAAGACAAAAAGCACGTCGGCAAACTCATCGGCAAGGTCATATTTTTCATCAGACTTCTTGAACGACTGTTCACCGTACTTTCGTGAAATAATCCGGGCCACCTCCCCTACTTCTTCCGTAAGGATGGCCATATTGGTAAGTTCGTTGAAATACCTTATGCCTGTGGTGTTTATCCATTTGTCAACCGTGTCCTGTGCTTCTTTGATTGTCATAATTACTTTTATTCCAAAACAATTGTACAAATATGGGTATTTTTGCCGAAACTTGTGATGAAATCATTGAATCAATATTGTATTGAAGCCTTGGATCATTATAGCATTGAATCATTGAAGCCCTGCAGTGGCGGGATTTCGCTCAGCTCAACATTGAAACATTATCCATGACAGAAACCCGAACATATATTGCGAAAACCTTTTCCGGCCTTGAAGAAACCCTTTGGAAGGAATTAAGGGGCCTTGGGGCAAAAAACCTGAAAACCATCAACCGCGGGGTACAATTTGAAGGCAATACCGAATTGATGTACAAAGTAAATTACCAATGCCGCACGGCACTCAGGATATTGATGCCCATTGCCAATTTTCAGGCAAGGGACGAGCAACAGCTCTATGATGAAATCTCAAAAATAGACTGGGAGCAATATATCCGCTTAAAAGGGACTTTTTCCATTGATGGCATCACCAGTTATTCCAACATCAACCATTCGAAATACCTTGCCCTTAAATCGAAGGATGCCATTGCCGACCAGTTTAGGGATAAATTTGGGAAAAGGCCAAATGTTGATACCGAGAACCCCGATGTGAAAATCAACATCCGCTTGTTCAGGAATGGGTGCAGTGTATCGCTCGATAGTTCCGGGGAATCATTGCACAAAAGGGGATACCGCCTGGAAACCGGCCCGGCGCCCATCAACGAAGTGTTGGCCGCCGGACTTATCCAACTCAGTGGTTGGGACGCAAAAAGCAACTTCATAGATCCCATGTGCGGCTCCGGGACCATCCCCATCGAAGCTGCCATGTTGGCCATGAATATCCCGGCAGGTTTTCATAGGGAAGAATTCAACTTTGAACGTTGGAACGATTTTGATGAAGAATTATGGAAAAAGGTAAAAGCAGATGCCAATAAAAACAAATCCGATTTTTCCAATCAAATAATAGGCTCCGACCGTTCCGGGAAGATATTACAGGTTGCCCGGCAGAACGTAAAATCGGCAGATCTTGAAAGACAGGTAAAACTGTGGCTTGGTTATGTGGAAGACAGTGAACCGCCAGAAGGAAAAGGTGTTATGATTACCAATCCACCCTATGGGGAAAGGATTAAGGTAGATGACATCAATAAACTATACAAAGGAATTGGTGATAACCTGAAGAAAAACTATGCCGGCTATTCCGCCTGGATTTTCAGTTCCGATGAGAATGCCTTGAGGCAGGTTGGCCTGAAACCATCAAAGAAAATCAAGCTTTTTAATGGGCCTATCGAAACTGCTTTCTGCAAGTATGAAATTTTTGAAGGGAGAAAAGAGTGGTTCGAGAAAAAAGAATTAGAGAAAAACAATGATAATCATGGAAATACCGATACTGAAAAACCAAAGAAGAAAAAGAGGAAAAGGATTGTGAGAGAATAAATAATAATGATAGAATCAAACAGGATTGAATACAAACAAGAACTTGATAAATTGGAATTGGAAAACAGAACAACTACCATAATAACTTCAAAAGAACGCCAAGACCAACGCCTTTGGGATGCCATTGCTATTCGGGAAGCTGTAATAAATACCATTGTACACAACGATTACACAAGGGAAATCCCCCCCAAATTTGAGATATTCCCAGACCGTATTGAAATTACTTCAGCAGGAAGTTTACCTGAAGGAATGAGCCAGGAAGAATTTTTTGAAGGTTATTCCATCCCCCGGAATAAAGAGATAATGCGAATTTTCAAGGATTTAGATATGGTAGAGCATTTGGGTTCGGGTGTACCAAGGATTTTACGAGCCTACCCCAAAAATTGCTTTAAGTTTACCGCAAATTTTTTGCGTATGACGTTTATGTCTTATGAACCTGTTTATTTGGATAAGGGAAAAAAATCAAAAGGTAATATAACAGATAGCCCTATAGTGGCTCAATAGGTGGTGCAATAGGTGGTGCAAAGAATCTAAAAAAAAGGCAAAAAGAAATTTACAATTTAATTAAAGGAGACAATAAAATAAGTTACAAAGCTATTGTAGAGAAGCTTAACATTAATGAACCAGCAGTAACCAAACATATTGGCACATTAAAAGCAAATGGGGCAATAGAAAGAATTGGAGGTACGAGGGGATATTGGAAAGTTAAAAATATAATATAGATGTACAAAATAAAAAAAATAGGCATTCTCACTTCCGGTGGTGATTCCCCGGGAATGAACG
>JAJRTT010000387.1 GCA_024278155.1 Bacteroidota bacterium
ATTGCCTCTTCCCTTCATTGGGCGATGATGAAGACGGGGTAAGTATTCCCGATTCAGTTTCCCCCGGACAGAGCGTCAACATAAATGTTATTGCTTCGGTTGATGGTTTTCTTGATGGTTGGATGGATTTCGATTTAAATGAAAGTTGGGCCGGTGCAGGTGAAAAAATATTTGTTTCCACACCTTTAACCACAGGTGCAAACACACTCGTTATTTCGATTCCCACAACGGCTTTTTTAGGCCAATCGTTCTTGCGGCTCAGGTTTCGGGATTATATCGCACCTTTGGGTTTTGACGGTGTTGCTGCAAATGGCGAAGTTGAAGACTATGCCGTGCTGATTGTTCAGCCACAATTTAATATTGATGTGAAAGTAATCATTGGCGGGGCAGTAATGCCCGGTTGGGGCATTGGTGAACCAAATATCATGGATACAGTTCTGAACGCAAGCCTAAGCTTGCCCATAATCCAGCCCTATGATGATGCAAGCGCTATTTGGTACTATCCTGGAACCGAAACGGTTTTATCGATCCCGCAAACGGATATTGTTGATTGGGTGATACTTGAATTGCGCGAAACATCCGGAGGGCCGGCTACGGCAACCAGTACAACGATAATAAACAGGCAAGCTGCATTTTTGTTGAGCAATGGATCTGTTGTATCGCTTGACGGCAAAAGTTTGCCTTCGGTAAATTACATGGTGTCAGCTAACCTTTATATTGTGGTCTGGCACCGGAACCACCTGGGGATAATGTCGGCAAGCCCTCTAAACTATGATGGTTTGTTTACAAGGTCCTATGACTTTACAACTGCTGCCGGCCAGGCTTATGGAAGCACAAATGCCCAAACAGAAATAGCACCAGGTTATTTTGGGATGATGCCTGGAGATGCCAATGGCGATGGACAGGTTGATTTACTGGACAAAAACAATGTGTGGGATATAATAGTCGGGGGCACGGGTTATCTTTCAAGTGACTTCAACCTGGATTCCCAGGTCAATAACCAGGATAAAAATAGTGCTTGGTTTTATTTTAATGGCAAAGTGGTTTTGATCCCTTAGATTAATAGAAGTCCCCTAAATGTTATGTCACATAACTATGACAAGTATTTGGTGGGTTGCGGTTTTTTTATTCCCTCAGTAATTTCCCAAATCATAAACAGGACAAACCTGTTTTAGGGATGGGTTGAATATGTATTTTCAGGTCTCTTTTTTGATTATTGACTTGTTTGTGTTTTATGACTACACTTCCATAAAATCTCTCTTAGTGTAAGAGAAGGGGGATATTGGTTGTCCGTTCAATGCAAAAACATTGAGCCTGTCAAAAAGATTGTTTTCAACAGGCTCAAGTTTGTGATGAGTTTGATTTTGAATTGACCTTTTATCTGATCAAAACTTTTTCAGTTTTAAAATTTGAACCTGAAACCACTTTCACGACATAATAGCCGCGGCCATTATTTATATGGATTTTGTTCAATTGCCCCGGGTATAATTTTGCCTGTGAAATCTCTTTTCCAAGCATATCATAAACAAATATTTGCCCAGGTGTATTCGCCTGATTGTTTATGAAAATTGAGTTTTCAAAGGAATAAACCCGGAAATAACCTTTACTGTCATTTAGGTCAGTTGCGGTTATATCAAGTTTGAAATGCAATTCGAACCTGTCTTCGTAAATCCCATCATCAGTATAAAAATCGTAAACCGGGTTTTCTTTCAGATCCGTAATACCACCGCTTAGCTTGTCCTTGAGCCAGACGGAAATTGATGGATCAAAATTACCGAAGTCATCGACTTCAAAGGTATACTCACTTGCAGTACCAACTTTTAACCCCAATAGAATGGTTATGCTTTCAGTTATTTCGGCCAAGAGGTTTACCGTTAGTTTTGTTCCATCCACAATGGAATAAAGCTGTGGTGCATCTTCAATGCCAAATAGTTTATAAGCATCATAATCACTGTCAAATCCATTGGTTGCACCAGACAGTATTCCAATAAACATTTCATCGGTAAAGCCATTACCTGTAAGGGTAATACTAATTATGTCCGGAGTGTTGTTCCCTCCTTTATAAAAAGTATTTGAACTATGGATGCGTTCGGCATTTGGAATGGTGATAGAAGGATTTGAAGCATTTGCCTTTACCCAAAACCCTTGAGTTGGCGGTATTTCGCCGTTTCCCAGGCCACCCAGACCGGTAACATAGTTCCATGTTTTGTATTGGGTGCCATCGTAAATATAAATTGTGGCGTCCACATTTGTTTTTGTCCACGACGAATTCCATTCCAGGGCAGAAGGGTAGGGGTTGCCCAGCTCGTTCCAACCTTCACCTTTATCAGTACCTGTATTGTAAGTAATGGTCGGGGAATAATCGCCTGTGTTCAATAAGCCTGTAAAGACCACATCGGTAGGCCCTGAAATTGTACTGGCCGAATAGGCATGGTATCCGCGGGCAACTGTTAACGGTTCTGAAGCAGAGGTGATGAAGGCCCATATGCTGTCCGGTTCGTTCCATTTATACAAATAAACACCAGTATAAACTCCTGACAAAGCTGAAGCCACAGGTGACGAAATCATATGCCATTGGTCTGTCGAAATATGTTGCTTGACAATTGCCTTGCCCCCGCTCACAGAGCCATTGCAAATCAAAGAAGCCATATTTGCACTGTTGTTCGCTTCCAATAAAAGACTGTCAGCAAGTGTGAGGTCTCCATTAACCGTTACATAGGAATCATTTGGAATAGTAAGTTTGTAAGTTGAGGAAGAAAAATCCACCTTCATATTTCCAAGTATTATCTGGTCAGCTGTTGTGCCGCTGAGTGTCATATCGCCGCTTCCGCCGAATTTTATGTAATTCGTGGAAGATGACTGTATAAAGCCTCCATTGTTGTTTTCAATACCCTGGGAGAATGAGATTGTCGTCAGTCCCATCAGGAAGGTGAAAAGAAAAAGGCTTATTGTTTTATTCGTTTTCATGATATTAGCTCAATTTGTGAATGGATACATATGCCCATGGTGCTCCGGGCAATAGTGGCAATGGCACACCAGCTGTATGATAGGCATGGATTTCGATTTTGTCGCCAGGTATCAGATAAATAATGTCGGCAATATTTGGTGCATTGTTGAATACCAGTGCTTCACCCGGGCCACCAAGGAGATTTATCATTAAGTTATTTCCGGCAGAATAAAACACAGGTACACCTCCAGAAGGTGTAAGTACCAGCCAAATGGAGACATAAGCGTAAGGGGCAGGAATTGGCGTTGGAAGACCTTCCTCTTCCAATACATATTCGCACCTTGAATTTACCTGGTAATATCCTTCCTCAGTTGCTGTAAAAAATGCGGTTGTCCCTGGTCCAGTGTAAATAGTAAATTCGCTGTGTTCGTCAAATCCCGGATATACAGGTGTGTCAAGATCAAATTCGATGGGTGTGGAAACACCTGATGGGATCATTTGCAAATGGTTCTGGTAATATGCCCTTGCACGGCTTTGATGGTTAAAGTCGACAATTCCTTCTATTGGGTTTTCAGTATGTATGCGCATCATGGTTGTAGGATCTACATATCCCCCCGCACCGGAACCAGTTAAGCCTGATGTGCTTGAGATTTCAAAATTATCACTGTCATCGTTATCGATACCTGTGGAAAATGCCCCAGCAGTAACTGAAAATTCCTGCGAAGCATCACCTGTACCCGTTTGTTCAATTAAGAGTGCCGGGCTTGTATTGGTATTGCTTTCAAAGACATTAACATTGGTAGTCGGCGAAGAAGTCCCGATTCCCAGCCAATCGCTCATAGTTGAAAGATATGTGAAGCTGCTGGTTTTTGACCAAAGCTGGCCGTAAGAAACTTCGGTCCAAATCAAACCATTGTAATACCAATAACTGGAAGTTCCGGTGTCGTAGACCGTTAAACCGGTTGCAGGGCTCGCAATTCCGGTACGTGCGGCTGATGTGAGTCGGGGCATCAACATACCACTGCCCGTAGAGTAAACATCCAAAACGGCCGAAGCATCGGCTGTATGGGAAACATCACTGATACTGATGTTTTGGGCACTTATTATCCCAGTGGAAAAAATAAGTGCGAAAGCGAATAGGGTAATCATCATTTTTTTCATAACATTAAGTTTTTAAGTTGTTTATAAATAGTTTGATTTGTCAATTGTGATTTGCGTTTCTTTTTTGTTAGTTTTGCAACAACATCAAACCCAAAACACAATCCCGGACATTCGGGAATTCAAAAGCAAAAGTAATTGCAGGTCGAAGGGAAGTGTTCGACTTTATAATCAATTAAAATCAATTAGTGTTAAACAGTGTTAAAAAATGGGGAAACCGGGCATTTTGATTGTTGAAGATGACCTCTATTTGGGAATTCTGCTGAAAGATATTTTTGAAAATAAGGGTTTTGAGGCCAGGCATTTTACACGAGCTTTGGATGGCCTGGAATCTTTCAAAGAGAATAAATACGACCTGTGTTTGTTCGATATTGATCTTCCCGATGAGAACGGTTTTACCCTTGCCAAAAAAATTAAGAACATCAACGATGACATACCTGTTATTTTCCTTACTGCCCAAACAATGAAAGAAGATATTATTACCGGTCTTTCCCTTGGTGCCGATGATTACATAAAAAAACCTTTTAACCTGGATGAGTTGGTACTGCGGGTAAACAATATTCTGAAAAGAGCCGGCAAATCATATAATGCAAATGAAAGCAGTATCTTCCAAATCGGGCAATTCAAGTTTGATTATGCATTTCAGCAATTGATTTTTGTGGAAGAAGAACAGGTCCTGACCCACAAAGAGGCCGAACTGTTGAAGATGTTTTGTGAGAACAAAAATCAAATACTGAAAAGAGAAGAGGTAATCGAAA
The DNA here is from genome assembly GCA_024278155.1 of Bacteroidota bacterium. Lineage (GTDB taxonomy): Bacteria > Bacteroidota > Bacteroidia > Bacteroidales > JAADJA01 > JAADJA01. The sequence continues at coordinate 4,864 of JAJRTT010000387.1, forward strand.
AAATATGGGGCGAATATACCCTGAGCCATATCCGGAGCATGGATGTATATATTACACGACTGCGGAAGTACCTGAAAAAAGACTCCTCAGTCGAAATTGTGAACGTAAGGGGAGAAGGATATAAACTAAGGATTGACAGGAGGGAAATTGGTTAATTTGAAATAAAAACAACTTCCTTTTCCAGGGGCACTTTCAATTTTTAGACCTTTCCCCGCAGGATTGTTTTTTTGGATCAACTCATTGCAAAGAATGAGCCCCAGCCCTGTCCCGCGTTCGCCAGCAGTTCCCTGTACCGATTTTTTCTGGTCAATTTTAAAAAGCCCCTTTCTGGTTTCATCGTCCATTCCAATACCATTATCGCAAATACTTATTTCTACCGCATCCTTTAGTTTACGGGCGCTTACATCTATCCTTCCACCAGTACCCGTAAATTTGATTGCATTCGATATAATATTCCTGATTACTGTTGCTGTCATCTCCGCATCGACCAAAACAATCGTATCCTTGGGGATAATTGTTTTAATTGAAATCCCCTTTTGGATGGCAAAAGTTTCAAGTTCTTGCATACAATTTGAAACAAGACCAGCAACATCTGTTTTTTGCGGGTTGAACTGCAAAGTGCCCAATTGGCTTTGTGCCCAGTTCAGTAGGTTTTTCAGCAGGAATTCGAGCGATTGTGCCGATTTGTCCATGTTTTCCAAATACAGCCCAAGTTTGTCCTTATCCGTTTCGTACAGGTTTTTCAACATATAGGAGGTTGATAACGTCAGCAAGTTGATTGGATTTTTCAAGTCGTGGGAAATAATGGCGAAAAATTTATCCTTGGCCGAATTAAGTTCCCGGAGGCTTGTGTTTAGCAGTTCAACTTCGTTTTTGCGTTTTTCGATTTCCCTGTTTTTCTCTCGTAGGGTTTCGTTCATCTTCTTTTTGGCCCGGTAGCGAAAGAACATCCCGGCAGCGACTAAAAAAATCAATAACAAAACAAGGATAAGCACATTCCTGAAATTCTCTTGTTTCAGCAATAGAAGGTTTTGTTCCTGATTTTCCTTCGTGAGCAAAACGATTTCTTTCTCCTTCTTTTCGGTTTCATATTTTGTTTGCAAATCGGCCACGGCTTCAGTTTGTCGTTGAAGGAAAATTTCAGTCTCCAAATCCCTG
>JAJRTT010000388.1 GCA_024278155.1 Bacteroidota bacterium
AAACAGGAAATCATCAGGTAAGCATGAAAACCTCATATTGGGTTTTTCATTTGAAAATCTAAAAGATAAAATTATCCCCGGTAATGTGAATGATATCGATATCCTCCTTATCGAAAAGGAACTGGACATGCCCGAACTGCCACGCTTTGGAATGGCAATGCAAATACCCGGAAAGTTTTCAAACCTGACCTGGTTTGGACGTGGCCCACAGGAAAACTATTCAGACAGGAAAACCGCTGCTTTTATAGATGAATACCAAAGCACTGTTGCAGATCAATATTATCCCTATATACGACCGCAGGAAACCGGTTACAAAACGGATACCCGTTGGATGGCTTTACAAGATAAAGATGGAAAAGGGCTGATGATCACCAGCGATTCCCTCTTTTGTTTTTCAGCCTTGAATTTCACCATTGAAGACCTCGATCAGGTGACCAAACAAAATTACCGGCACACCAATGATCTTAAACCCCGCGATTTTGTCTCACTAAATATTGACTATGGACAAACAGGCATTGGCGGCGATGACAGTTGGGGAGCAAGGGCACACACACAATATACCTTGAAATATGGGGAATATAAATATTCCTATACCATCAGGCCATTGCAACGAAAAGTTGATTTAATGGAATTGAGCAAGAAAAGGTTTAAGGTGGATCAATAAACCTGTTGGGTTGAAGTTGGCCAGGCAGGACAGGAAACCCGACAGGTTGAAGTTGCAAGCCCCCAGTTTTCAACCTGTCGGGACTCCATCACACGGGCTTCCTTTGACCCAACAAGTCCTACAAAGCCGCTTGAAGTTTGCAACTTCAAGCATTCAGACGCTAAGAAAGTTTTCAACTTTCTTAAAAATTCCAAAATTGAAATTGACAGTTAAAAACTGTCTGTATCGTATTCCATCACAGATAAAATCTGTGATGGATTCAAGCACGCCAACTGTTTATAGTTGTTCGGGAAACCCCGGCAATAAAACCAGTTGGGCAGTAACAAGCCCATACACCGAGGTCCCAACTAGTTGAAGGACATCGCATTTTTTGGATTATCAAGCACACGGGCCTTCCTTAAAATCCGAAAAAAGCGATGGTTGAAAATGCGAAATAACATGCTATTTCCATCCAATCAGGTTGCCATCGCCAAATGCCAGCTTCAGCCCAACTGGATTTCTTGCCATCATGCAACTAACGACCCCGATTATTTGTTTTTAAATAAGTACAAAAAACCAACAAAAAATGAAAAACAAAGCCCTTACATTTATCATCCTTTTAACTTTCGCAATGGGATTAAATTCTTGCAAACAAAATGAGCAAAAAGAACCGGATTCCGAATCAAAGATCGAACACCTGATCTCGCAGCTCAGCCTTGAAGAAAAAATTAAAATGCTGAGTGGCACCGGTTTCGATACACCTGGAATTGACCGCCTCAAAATTCCAGGGTTGCGAATGACCGATGGCCCTGCTGGGGTAAGGTGGGGAAAGTCAACGGCGTTTCCCGGGCCTATTTCCCTTGCGGCAAGTTGGGACAAGGATTTGGTTTATCGCCTCGGACAGGCCATGGCAGAAGAAGTAAAACTCAAAAACAAAAATGTTCTACTTGCCCCTTGTGTCAACATACACCGCTTTCCACTTGGTGGGAGGAATTTCGAAAGCTATGGCGAAGACCCTTTTCTGGCAGCACGCACCGATGTCCCTTTTATCAAGGGGATACAAAGCAAAAATGTAATTGCCACCGTAAAACATTTTGCGGCCAATAACCAGGAATGGGAGCGTTTTAGGGTGAATACGGTGGTGAATGAAAGGACGCTTCGTGAAATTTACCTTCCGGCTTTTAAGGCCGCCGTACACGAAGCAAGGGTTTACAGCGTAATGGCCGCCTACAACAAAGTAAACGGGTTTTATTGTTCTGCCAACAAACACCTGCTTACCGATATCTTAAAAGACGAATGGGGATTTGATGGCTATGTGGTTTCCGATTGGGGAGCAACACACGATGCTGTCCGTTGTGCAAATGCCGGGTTGGATATTGAAATGCCCTATGGAAAACATTTTGGCGATAGCCTGATGATGGCCGTTAAAGCAAAAAAAATAAGTGAAGCCACAATTGATGATAAAGTGAGAAGGATATTACGGATCATGTTCAGGGCCGGGTTGATGGATACGCTTAAAACCAAAAGAACCGGTGCCAAATCTGTATATGGCTCTCATAAAATCCTTGCACTTGAAGCAGCCGAAAAAGGCATTGTGTTATTAAAGAATGAAAAAGGGATTCTTCCCCTTCAAAAAAGCAAATTGAAATCGGTGGCGGTAATTGGCCCGAATGCAGCCTATGCAATCAGTGGCGGCGGCGGAAGTTCCATGGTTCGGCCATTTTACAAAACATCCCCTTTGGAAGGGATCAAAAAATATGTGGGAAATGATGTGGAAGTTTATTACGCTCCCGGCCCGGCAATGGAAGGGGATATCCTGCCAATCGATGGAAAGCATTTATTTCAACAAGATAAAAAATCCCCTGGTTTTAAGGGCGGGTATTTTTTGCTTGAGGATTTTACTTCTGACCCTGTTTTTACCCGGATTGATGAACAAGTCAATTTCAACTTTGGGTACAATGCGCCCGAATCGGAAATGGAAACTTTGGACGATGGGAACAAATATGCCATTCGATGGACGGGTTTTATAAAAGCACCCGAAACAGGTTTGTATAATTTAAAAATCCAATGTGATGGCGGAATCCGGCTCTTTGTGGATGGAGAAATCCTTTTTGAAGACATGGATAACAAAGACGTTAAGCTTCGCAATGCAAAAATTCAGTTTCAGCAAAATCATTTTTACAATATTAAAATCGAATATGTTTCTTCCTGGGGCGTTTCAGAAGTGAAGTTTGGATGGGATATTCCAGGTTTCGATGCGGTGGACCAAGCTGTTGCCATTGCGAAAAAAGCAGATGTTGTTATATTAGTGACCGGCCTTAGCCACCATTTTGAATCGGAAAGTGGCGACCTGAAACGTTTTTCGTTTCCCGTACAGGACAGATTTATCAATGAAATAGTGACTTCAAACCCAAATACAATCGTGGTGATGTACAATGGATCGCCCTATTCAATCAAGGATTGGTCGGATAAAGTCCCGGCCATACTCGAAGCCTGGTACGGTGGACAGGAACAGGGTAATGCTTTGGCAAATGTGTTGTTTGGGAAATATAACCCTTCGGGCAAACTCCCATTGTCCATTCTCCGTGATTCCAGTAATTGCCCTGCATTTACCGGATATCAAAGCCCGACACTGGTTTCCGATTATTCCGAAGGGATATTTGTTGGCTACCGTTATCTTGAGAAGAACGGAATCAAGCCTTTGTTCCCTTTTGGACATGGACTTTCCTATACTAGTTTTGAATATGGTGATCTGCAAGTTGAGAAACAAAAGGAAGGGATTTTCAAAATATCCCTAACCATAAAAAATACAGGAAAAACAAAAGGAAAGGAAACAGTCCAGTTTTATGTTTCTGATCTTGAGTGTTCAGTCCCACGACCTGTAAAGGAGCTGAAAGCTTTTGAGCAAATTCAATTAAACCCGGACGAAGAAACCCAAATCAGCACAATAATTAAAAACAAGGCTTTTGCTTTTTATGATGAAAACAAAAAGGAATGGGTCGTTGAACCGGGAAAATTCAGGATCGGTGTTGGTAGTTCTTTGGAAGATATCAGGCTGGAGAAAGTAATTGAGATAAAATGATGAATACAAATTCAAATAACAATTGACAAAATAATAACATTAACATGAAACCATCCATCCAATCAATCCTGCTGGCACTTTGCTTAAGCTTTGTTTTTCTTTCCTGTTCGCAGCAACAATCGGAACAAAGGAATATCAACATCATCCCCAAACCCGTAAGTTTTGAAAAAGGGAACGGGAATTTCATCCTTGATGCCGAAACAAAAATCATCTATCCCGATGATAGTTCTATCAAGCAAGTAGCTGATTTCTTTATTTCGCAAATTGCTATACCAACCGGTTTCAAGCTCCAAGTAGGTAGTAAACACGAAAGCAGCAATGTAATTGTTTTTACAATAAATGAGAATAAAGCTCTTGGGAAAGAAGAATATCAACTCACCGTCAACAAAGAAAGCATTGTGGTTCAAGCCAATGACTCGAAAGGACTGTTTTACGGAATGCAAACACTCCTCCAACTCCTGCCCGCTGAAATCTTTAGTCCCCAAAAAATTGCGACCGAAATAAAATGGGATATTCCCGTTTGCAAAATAACGGATGAACCCCGCTTTGCCTGGCGTGGCATGCACCTTGATGTTTCCCGCCATTTTTTTCCTAAGGAGTTTATCAAACGTTACATTGATTTGATTGCCATGCACAAAATGAATGTTTTCCACTGGCACCTTACGGATGACAATGGATGGCGGATCGAAATAAAGAAATATCCTTTGCTAACAGACGTAAGTGCATGGCGCGTGAACCGTGAGGATATGCCCTGGAGAAAAGCCACTACACCTCCAAAGCCCGGTGAGAAAGCAGATTTGGGTGGGTTTTATACGCAGGGTGATATCCGGGAAATTGTGCAATATGCTGCTGATAGGCAAATTGAAATTATTCCTGAAATAGAAATGCCGGGACACACAAGCGAAGTTTTTGCGGCTTATCCTGAATTATCCTGTACCGGGAAAAAACTTTATGTACAACCGGGAAGTTATTGGCCCAATACGGATATTTTTTGCGCCGGCAACGAAGAGGTTTTCACTTTTATCGAAAATGTACTGGATGAAGTGGCAGAACTTTTCCCCTCAAAATACATCCACATTGGTGGTGATGAAGCCGATAAAACCAAATGGGGGAAATGTTCCAAATGTCAAAAGCGGATCAATGATGAAAACCTGGAAGATGAAAACGAACTGCAAAGCTGGTTTATCAAAAGGATTGAAAAATACCTGATCTCCAAAAACAAGCGGATGATAGGTTGGGACGAGATCCTGGAAGGCGGGTTGGCGCCGGAAGCAACGGTTATGTCGTGGAGGGGCGTTCAAGGTGGAATTGAGGCTGCCCGGCAAGGCCATGATGTGGTAATGAGCCCGGGGACACATTGCTATTTCGACCATTACCAGGCCGATCCTGAATTTGAACCCCTTGCCATCGGTGGCTTTACGACTTTGAAGAAGGTCTATTCATTTGATCCAATCCCAACAGAATTGAATACGGATCAAGCCAAACATGTCCTGGGTGGGCAGGGAAATGTCTGGACTGAATACATTTCCACACCGGAGCATGCCGAATACATGGCAGTCCCAAGGATGACCGCCCTGGCCGAAGTACTTTGGACACCGAAAAAGGATTTGGATTGGGATTGTTTCCGCAAAAGAATGCTAACGCAGTATAAACGATTTGACCTGATGGATGTAAATTATTCCAAAGGCTCTTGGAAAGTGGATATCCAACCCGCACAACAAAACGATGGAGGCTTTAGCATTGTGCTTGAATCGGAACAATTGGAGCCTATTCATTATACTGTGGACGGCGGCGATCCAAGCCCGGAATCGCCCATTTATGGGAAACCAATAAAGATCGACAAAACCACGACCGTAAAAGCAGGGATCTTTGTGGATGGGAAATTGAAAGAAAAAATATCGGAAAAGACGATCTCCATGCACAAAGCCCTCGGCAAAAAAGGTGTCCTTAAAGAAAACCCGAGCAAACGCTACTTTGCGAAAGGGGCAGCTTCGCTAACCGATGGCCTCACGGGTTCCGGGAATTTCCGGGATGGATACTGGCTCGGGTTCAAAGGGAAAGACATGGATCTCGAAATTGATTTGGGGGAAACCATTGAGATTACTTCAATTTCCGAAAAGTTTTTCCAAAGAGGTGCATCCTGGGTATTTTTGCCCAAAGAGGTTGTATTTACAATTTTGGATAATGACAAAAATATCCTTTCCGAAAAAATATTGGTACCGAGGGCAAGCCTAAACCATGAAGGTAAAATAGTTGAAGTTTTTGAGGCAAATTTTGAAAAGGTGAAAGGCCGCTATGTTCAGGTAATGGCCAAAAGTATAAAAACCTGTCCTGCCTGGCATGAGGGAGCCGGAGGTGAGTGTTGGATATTTACTGATGAGGTGATCGTGGAATAAAAAAATATGCAGTATGCAGTTGGCAACTTTTTCTTTGCCCACTGCAAACTGCCAACTTCTTTTTTATGCCTTTTCTTTCTTCTTGCAAGCCGTACTGATCCCAAACGGGGCATACAATGGACAAAAGCTGACAAAGCTCGTGATTACGAAAATTGCGGCAAATACCAAAAGGACAATTCCTAATGTGCCTGTGATAATTCCCATATAATAAAGAACGCCTACGACAATTGCGAGTATAATCCTGATGATTTTATCCGCTGAACCCATGTTTTTTTTCATTGTTTCCAAGTTTTAAAGATTAAACATTTACTAATTTATTTTGCAAAAGTATATCCTGCTGTCAATCTGTGCTGTGACTTTTGTCACAATGGGTCGAAAAAATCTTCATCTCCTTACAAACTTGACTTTGCCAACAGGGATTGCAAGCATTTGACAAATCGCCCAAAACCACTTACAAAGAAAGGAAATACAATTGGTTAAGTAAACAAAGAAAACGGTAGTCTTGTTCAATGGTGCACAGCAAGGACAAACAATGGATAGCTTTCACGCCCATCAAAATCTTGAGAAAACAACCCAATCAGAGTTGCTTTCCACTTGAAATCAACCCATAAATTTCCGGTCTCCTGTCCTGAAGGAACAATTTTCGGGCATTTGATTTTGCCAACAGGTTTTTGTCAATTTCCGAATAGAGGATTTCCTCTTTGCCCATAGCTGCCCTTGCGATAACATTTCCTGCCGGATCGCATACAAATGATTCACCGGAAAATTCCAGGAACTCCTCCTTCCCTACCCGGTTGCACAAAGCCGTAAAAAACCCATTCTGAAAAGCCGTCACCCGCATCTCAGCTTCGTACAAACCTTCGGGCCATTCATCCACCGCCCCGGCCTGTGGGACAAAAACAATCCCTGCCCCTTGCAAAGCCAACAAACGCATATATTCAGGGAAATGCCTGTCGTAACAAATGGCCACACCTATTTTCCCAAAGCGTGTTTCATAAACAGGTGCGCCTTGTTCCCCAGGCGAATAATAGGCTTTTTCATGAAAATGCTCATAATCGGGAACGTGCGCCATTTGTGTTTTTCCCAATAAAGCGCCATCGGCGCCTATCACCGGGGATGAATCGAATGTTTTGCCATTTTCCAGTTCGAACAGGTTTAAGATAATGACCACGCCATGTTTCTTTGCCAATTCTGAAAAAGCATTGGTAACAGGTCCCGGAACACTTTCGGCCAACACATCCACTTTCATTTTGGGTCTGCGTTGTGGATAAAAAGGCTCAAAGGCAAGTTCGGCAAAACAAATGATTTGTGCCCCGTTCATGGCCGCATCCTCAGCTGCCTTAAGCCCCTTATGCAGGTTTACGGATTTATCGTCAGTGGCAAACTGCTGTATCAGTGCTATTTTTATTTTGTGGTTTTGTTTCATCATCAAATTCTTAAAACTGTTATATTCCACAAGTATAGGGATTATATTTGTTTTCGCAAAACCGTAAATTCATTAGTAACCCCAATCCTTTTAACGGAAAAACAGCGTTTAATTTGTATTTACCGGAAAAGGAACATATTAAAATTACTGTCCGGGATATTCTCGGCAGGGAACTCGCAAACTATGAAAACACTTTAAAACGCGGCAATCATTCCTTTGCTTTTTATCCCAGTAATGAAACGTATTATTTGCTTACCGTTACCGGAAACAAAACAAGCAAAACCATTAAAATGCTGAATGCAAACAGTAATACAAGCAAAAGGGGAAAATGCAAAATAGTTTATGACGGCTTTGCAAACGATGAAGCCATTCTTAGATCCAATCGGGCAATTAACGGTCTCTGGTGGTCTTCGACGGAGTACTCTTCAGACTACGCCTGGTACCGCTTCTTGGATTACTACTACGGCTAAGTAAACGTGGGCTACTATAGTGAGCAAAATGGGTTTTCGGTGCGCTGTCTCAGGGATTAGGACGCTTTGACTATTTTATTATTTGGGGTATGGGGCAAGCCCCATCGAATTTTTTTGGTTGCAATTTGTAAAAGGTTACGGCTGTTATCTGCCCCTCTAAACCTCCCCTATTGGGGAGACTAATGAGAGAACACCGGATTTTAGCTACCTTTTCCCTGTCTTAATGATACTTTCTTTAATCTCTTTTAATACCTGTTCAAGGCTATTTAATACTTGTTCATTTGTAAAGGGGTAATATGCCAGCCTTCACACATCATTGCGAGGAATTTGGGAGGTGGCTAAAGGGTTGGCATTCCGTAGCAATCTGTCAGCTATGAAACACTACCAACAACAAAATAGGCTTCCGCCTGGTGCTCCCATAGCTCAAAAGGTATGGCCGGACAGCTACCCTTGAACAGGCCGGTTTCCGGTATCCTGCACGTGCGGGATCGAATATTAATTGAGTACAGCCTTGTTAGTAGGTTTTGCCGAACGCCGGGCTGTTCTTTTTTGTAGTTACAAAATAAGCAAGAAAATGCTATTCAAAAACCTATCCTGTTAATCTTGCCCGCCCTTGTAACGAAGTGTACAGGGATAATCCTGTAATGTGGCTTGTCCACGTTGGGCAAAAAAAAAAAGAGGAGATAAAGATTGGTTTTACTATCATAATTGAGACCAACATTGCCATTGTAAAACACAAAAGCCCGGTTCAATGGAACCGGGCTTTGCTTTTGTTGTCCTACAAGGATTCGAACCTAGACCGTCTGGACCAAAACCAGATGTGCTACCTTTACACCATAGGACAATTTTTACCAATTCTTTTCAGGTTTGCCTTAGCATGGCTGATTAGAAGTAGTTAAGTGCTCGAAAGAATTTTCTTTCGGCACGGAATCAAACTTGAAAAGAACGTTTTCAAATTGGGAGTGCAAAATTATTAATTATTTTAAAACAAACAAGCATCTAATTAAATTTTTCATCTGCAGATTTTTGTTTCCTTGAAAAGTCTTTACAATAGGCAGTTGTCAGCATAAACCTCAGTTATTATCTTATTTCAGATATTCCCCGCAGAAAATACGGGGCAGCCTATGTGTTTTTTGGCAGAATATTCTGTTTTGCGAAGTGAAATGCATCATGTAAACCTTATTAATCCTGTCTAAACTATTCTGGCTTGTCCTGGTTGGGGATTAATTGCTTTGCTGTAGTCCATTGTTAATTTTCATTAATTCTTGTTATTATCACATTATAATGTATTGAAAATGCTTATTTTCGCCCCCGATTTAAAATCTACTCAGAATTAGTTCAATGGACAATTATAAAAAACTCAATCTCATTGTTGGCTGGATTGTTTTTGCCATCGCCACCTTTACCTATCTTTCAACCATCGAACCCACTGCCAGTTGGTGGGACTGTGGTGAATACATAGCAACTTCTTATAAGCTGGAAGTGGGCCATCCCCCGGGAGCACCTTTCTTCCAATTATTGGGGCGCTTTTTCTCCCTTTTTGCTTTTGGCGATGTTTCAAAAGTGGCCTTGATGATCAATATCATGTCGGGGCTCAGCAGTAGTTTTACGATCTTGTTCCTTTTCTGGACAATCACGCACCTTGCCCGTAAAGTTGCCGTAAACGATGGAGAAATGACCGATGCCAAAACCTATGCAATCCTTGGTAGTGGTGTTGTGGGTGCATTGGCTTACACATTCAGCGATTCATTCTGGTTTTCTGCTGTCGAGGGCGAGGTTTATGCCATGTCATCCTTGTTTACGGCCATTGTCTTTTGGGCCATTTTGAAATGGGAAGAAGATGTGGAAAAAGGTCCTGCCAAACGATGGATCATATTGATTTTTTATCTTATTGGATTGTCCATCGGGGTGCACCTGTTGAACCTCCTTGCCATCCCGGCCATTGCATTTGTATATTATTTCAAAAAATACAAACCCACATTAAAAGGGATCATTACCACAGGGTTGATTTCGGTTGCCCTTCTGGGGTTGATCATGAAGGGGATAATTGGTTGGGTCGTAAAACTTGCAAGCTGGACCGAGATTACATTTGTCAATTCATTTGGGATGCCATTCAACTTTGGGACAATCTTTTATTTTGTCCTGCTGATCGGGCTTATTGTTTTTGGGTTGAGATATACCGAGAAACACCAAAAAATTATCGCCAATACTCTGATATTGGGGATTACCGTTATACTGATCGGATATTCTTCTTTCTTTATCATCATCATCCGGGCCAATGCCGATCCCCCAATCAACGAAAACAACCCTTCCAATGCAGTATCATTGATCTCTTATCTCGGAAGGGAACAATACGGCGATTGGCCCATCCTTTATGGACAGTATTACAATGCGCCCACAATCGCCCTGAAAGACGGAAACCCCGTTTATATCAAGGATGTGAAAAAGGGCAAGTATGTTGTCACCGATGACAAAAAGGGGACAATCCCGGTTTATGACAAGCGTTTCACAACGATATTCCCACGGATGTGGAGCAATCAGAAACCCAGCCATATCAGCATGTATAAGCAAAAAGGCGGTGTCAAGGGTATTCCCATAAAAGTCGAAAAGGGGGATGGCAGTTTTGAAACCATCATACGGCCTACTTTTGGCGAAAACCTCCGTTTCTTTTTCTCTTATCAGCTTGGGCATATGTACCTGAGGTATTTTATGTGGAATTTTTCCGGTAGGCAAAACGACATCGAGAGCCAGGGTGAAGTTGAACACGGAAACTGGATCACGGGTTTCAACTGGTTTGATGAAAATGTCCTCGGGCTTGGGCCACGTGACGATTTGCCCGACAGCATGAAAAGCAATGCCATGAACAAATTCTTCATGTTGCCTTTCCTGTTGGGCCTGGCCGGGTTTTTCTATCACCTTAAGAAAAATCAAAATGATACGTTTATTGTTGGTCTCCTGTTCCTTATGACGGGTGTTGCCACGGTGATTTACCTGAACCAATATCCCTATCAGCCACGGGAACGTGATTATGCCTATGCGGCATCGTTTTATGCCTTTGCCATTTGGATAGGCTTTGGCGTACTTTCCCTGTTCTCGCTTTTTAAAAACCCAAAGTCGAAACCGATAGCAATGGGCATTACTTTTGGATTGCTGATTCTGGTTCCCGGGATTATGGCCGAACAGGGCTGGGACGACCACGACCGTTCGGGGAAATATGCCGCCCGTGACTTTGCGGCCAATTACCTGAATTCATGTGAACCAAATGCCATCCTTTTCACCAACGGCGACAACGACACATTCCCTTTGTGGTATGCACAGGAAGTGGAAGGTATCCGTACCGATGTGAGGGTGGTGAACTATATGCTGGCTTCAGGCCATTGGTACGTCCAGCAAATGATGAAAAAGGCGTATGAGTCGGAGCCATTGCCACTTACGCTTTCGTACGCACAGTATGAAAATGGAGTGAACAATGCGGTGGTTTTTTATAATACCAATATCAAAGGTTACGTTGACCTGAAAGATGTGGTTGACTTTATTGCGGACGATGACGAACGCACCAAAGTTACGCTCACAAGTGGCGAAAAGATTAATTTCTCCCCCACGAAAAAATTCAAGCTTAACATTGATTCGGCACTTATGGTGAATTCGGGAGTTGTCCCGGAACGTTTTGCCGATAAAATCGTTCCCGAAATAAAATGGAACGTGACCCAATCTTATCTTTATAAAAATGACTTGATGCTCCTTGACCTCATTGCCACCAATAATTGGGAACGGCCCATTTATTTTGCCAACCCCAGTACAGTTGGAAAGGTTTTGGGAATTGAAGAGTATTGCCATCTCGAAGGCTTTGTTTATAAGTTCATGCCGGTAAAATCGGAAGGCTACATCAAAGGTGTGGGTGGGATTGATGCCGATGAATCCTATGATATCCTGATGAACAAATGTGCCTGGGGGAATTTAAGCGACCCAAGTGTAAGCATCGACAGGGAAACCGCGAGGAATAGTATCATCCCCAAACAAAATTTCATGCGCGTGGCCGAGCTCCTGGTCCAGGAGGGGAAAAAGGATTCTGCCGTCGCACTGCTCGACCGTTGTCTTGAGGTTTTTCCCGATAGCCAGTTTACCTATGATATGTACATGGTCCCCTTTGCCGATGTTTATTATAGCGCAGGGTCTTTTGAGAAAGGAAATGCAATTGTGGAAAGGGTTTTCGAAATCTATAATCAGAACCTGGACTATTATAACCGATTGGACGGAAGCCTTGCCAAATATTACGAATCGGATGTAAGCCAGGCCTATGGGATTCTTCAGCGACTTTCCATGATGACCCGGCAAAACAAGCAGATGGAGCTTTACGATAAAATCGACAGCACCTTTAAGGACCGGTTGCAGTTTATGAAGTAGTGGGCTTGTTTTTTTGATTTCAGTATAATTGGGGGAATAGCATTGAAAAAATAGTTTTCAACAATTCCGGATTCCCCTTTTAGGTTTGAATAAAATATTTACTTTTGTAACCATTGTTTAAGGTTATATAATGTGGTTATGAATGATTATCTATCTCTTTCGGAAGTCTCCGAATTAATTGGAAAAAGCAAAGAAACATTAAGAAGGTGGGACAGGGAAGGAAAACTGGTTGCAGTTCGTGAACCCATAAGTAACTACAGGGTTTACAGGAAAACGGAAATCCAACAGTTGTTTGGTGGTTTTTTTAAACAAGGGATTGTTGAAACCGAATCCAATTTTGTTTTGGCGGAAAATGAGTATTCTGTCCTTGAATTGTTTGCAGGGGCGGGTGGTTTGGCAATCGGGATGGAAAAGGCCGGGTTGAAATGCGTTGCCTTAAATGAAATAGATAAATGGGCCTGTCAAACTTTGCGCAACAACCGGCCGGAATGGGATGTGCTCGAAGGGGATATTAAAACTTTTGACTTTTCTAAATACCATAATAAGGTGGATGTGGTAACAGGCGGTTTTCCTTGCCAGGCGTTTAGTTATATAGGCAAAAAGTTAGGCCTTGACGATGCACGCGGAACCTTGTTCTATGAATTCGCACGGGTAGTAAAGGAAGTCAAACCTCCTATTTGTATTGGGGAAAATGTACGGGGTTTATTGATCCATGATAATGGTAAGACTATTGAAGGGATGAAGTCCATCTTGGATGAGATTGGTTATAATGTTGTCCCTGTCCAGGTCTTAAAAGCAATCAATTATAAAGTCCCACAAAAAAGGGAGCGATTGATCTTGGTTGGTGTACGGAAGGATATAAAAGTAAAATATGAATATCCAAAACCTTATAGAAAAATTTACAATCTTGAGGATGCCTTAAAAAAAGGAAGCTTATTTAAAACGGATGTTCCTGATTCCGAAGGAGCAAAATACCCACAAAGGAAAAAGGAGATAATCGACATGGTTCCCCCCAAAGGGTATTGGCGGGATTTGCCCCTTGATACCCAAAAGGAATATATGGGAGGGAGTTTTTATCTTGGTGGTGGAAAAACGGGCATGGCGCGTAGAATAGGTTGGGACGAACCTTGTTTGACCCTGACTTGCAGCCCGGCACAAAAGCAGACCGAGCGTTGCCACCCTGATGAAACACGTCCATTTACGGTTCGTGAATATGCGCGTATCCAAACTTTTCCCGATAGCTGGAAATTTGAAGGATCGTTAGCACAGCAATATAAGCAAATCGGGAATGCAGTTCCTGTTAACCTTGGAAAGGAAATAGGATACTCTATTGTAAAGTTTTTGAATGAATATTACAGTTTTCTAAATGAGCAACAATATGAATAAACAAGAATGAATATCATTTGCAATTAAGAAAGTTGTGTCAAACATGATGGATAGGGTTATGGAGAGGGTGTTGATTACCGATCCATTCATAAAAGAAAAGCATCATTCGGCAAAACCACTTTAGCCGCATTGGTCCCTGACGAGATATTTAAAGGGTCTCATTTTGAAAGAAGGTTTGTTACCCCTTTCGGGAGTGTTTGGGAGCATTTAGCTCAAGTTGTTGCCATTGAATCGCATGGAAACTGTGTAATGGGACATACTATAAATGGAACTATCGGAAGTGAAAGTTTGAGAAGGATCCAAGAGGTATTGAACAATTTGGAACACAATAAAAGAGGGCAAATAAAAATAAAACCCGACTGGCAAAAAGAATTAAAATACATAAAACAAGGTGGTGGGGAATATATCCCTGTAAGTGTTACTTGTGATATATTTATTCATAACAGAAAGACAAATGTAAAATATGCATTCGAGTTAAAAGGGCCTTTGCCTAACAGCGACCAAACAAAGGTGAGCAAAGAGAAAATGCTTAAATTGTTGGCCATGGACCCAATGCAAGTGGACTATGCGTTTTATGCCTTGCCCTATAACCCTTTTGGTAGAAAGAAAGATTATAAATGGGGTTTCCCTATGAGATGGTTCAATATGCACGAAGATAAATCTGTTTTGATTGGGGACGAATTTTGGGAATTGATTGGGGGAAAAGGGACATATGGTAACTTTATCAAAGAGGTCAATCTTTTGGGAAAAGGTTATAGGGAACGTATTTATAAATAATTTTTGGAAATGGACTTGCCTGCTGATTTCAAAGATGAGTTGCTCAAATAAAATGATACCACAAATGAAAAAGAACAACAAATTTACTTTTATCGACCTGTTCTCCGGTATTGGCGGTTTTAAGATGGCATTGGAAAACTTAGGTGGGACTTGCTTGAATTACAGTGAAATCAACAATGATGCAATAAATACGTATTGCCTGAATTTTGGCGAGGATACTAAAAACAATCTTGGTGATATTACCAAAATCGAAAATTTACCGCCACATGATTTGTTGACGGCAGGCGTGCCCTGCCAGAGTTGGTCTATTGCCGGTAAAAACCTGGGTTTTGACGATGACAGGGGGCAATTGTGGAACGATACCATTTATTTGCTGAACAAATCGAAACCGAAAGCATTTATTTTTGAGAACGTGAAAGGCTTGGTCGATCCAAGGAACAAAAAGGCACTTACGTACATTATCGACAGGATAAAGGAAGCAGGTTATTTTGCAAATTATTTCGTCATCAATTCTTATGACTATGGTGTCCCGCAAAACAGGGTCAGGATTTACATCATTGGATTTCGGGATGAAAGCTGTTTCTCGAAATTCAATATTCCCCGGCCATTAAACAGGAAAATGAAACTTGGGGACGTATTGTCAGGTAAGGATTCGGTTTCGGTTGAAAGGGGACAACAAGACCAGATGGATTTACTTGGGGAGACCGTGCGGCAAAGAAACATGAGCTTGTCCAATAGCAATGGCTTCAATGATTACTTTCTCTTCAATGATTTGCGGAACGGGCATTCTACTGTCCATTCCTGGGATATTATCGAGACAACGGAAAGGCAAAAGATGATATGCTATTTGTTGTTGAAAAACAGAAGGAAAAGCATTGACGGGAAATTGGACGGAAACCCATTGTCGTTAAAGCATTTTAAGTTGCTTGACCCTTCAATTGACCAAAAGGATTTGGATGGATTGGTAAATCTAGGCATTTTACGAAAAGAAGAGTATGGCTTTAAGGTAATCCCAAATGTAAATCGTGAAGTAAGTATTGAAGAAAATTCTATCCTGGATCTCAAAGTTGGAAACAGATTGGTCATCGATGATTTAAAAAGTAGCAGGAAACTA
>JAJRTT010000389.1 GCA_024278155.1 Bacteroidota bacterium
AAGCTCCAAAAACAAATCAAGGATTACGAAGCTATTTTCAACGATACGATCCGGGTGGGTGAACTGGATTGAGGATTAGTATCTTATTTATAATACTCGTGTATTTTCCATACGGACTTCCGTTGGTCGTTGGCAGAATATTTTGATTTACGTATGGGCATCATGTTAATCATGTTGATCCAATCAAAACTATTGTGCCTTGTCCACGTTAGTGGATAATAAAGAGACCGTAAACTTATATACCGTCTTCTGCCTATACTCTTTTCCGGGCCTTAAAATAACATCTGGAAAACCCGGCTGGTTGGGTGAATTGGGAAAGTGCTGCGCTTCAAGGCAAAGCCCGGCAAATTTTTCATATGCCCTTCCTTTCTTGCCCACCGTTTTTCCATCAAACGCATTGGCCGTGTATAATTGCAATCCCGGCCCGGTCGTGAACATTTCCAACCGCCTCCCCGATTTGGGCTCATATAATTCCGCGACTTTCGCAAATTCCCCCTGGTTGTTCAAAACAAAATTGTGGTCATATCCATCCTCCATCAGTTCTATATCTTTCCCCACGGCTTTTTGCTTCCTGAAATCCAAAGCCGTTCCATCGAAATCCTTTAATTCCCCTGTCGGGATATAATCTTTGCCTGTTGGTGTAAACTTATCAGCATCTATCCACAAAAGGTGGTTCAGGATATTTTCATCCTTCATTCCGGAAAGGTTGAAATAGCTATGGTGCGTTAAGTTAACAGGAGTTGCTTTGTCGGTCGTTGCAGTATAATCAATACTTAATTCGTTGTTTTCAGTCAGTGCATAAATGACTTTCAGGTTTAGGTTTCCCGGGTATCCTTCATCCATGTCCGGTGAAAAATGGCTTAGGCATAGAGCTGTTTCATTTTCTGCAATTCGTTTATGTGCTTTCCAGATGGCCTTGTCAAAACCGTTGATGCCTCCGTGCAGGTGATGGCTCCCGGCATTTTCCGCAAGCCGGTATTTTTTGTCGTTAATTTTAAACCGGGCCTTGGCCACACGGTTTGCACATCTTCCAACGATTGCCCCAAAATAAGGGGAAGGATTCTTAAGGTAATCTCCAAGTTTGTCAAATCCCAAAACCACATCATCAAGATTGCCGCTTTTATCAGGAGTGATAATTGAAGTTACGATCCCCCCGTAGTTTGTGATTTTAGTTTCCATCCCATTGTTATTTGACAGGGTGAAAATATCGACCTCCTCGTTAGCTGTCTTTCCAAACGATTCTTTTGTAATCTTCAAAATATTACTTTTTCTCCTGATATTTTTTTGCTTCCTGAAGGAACTTCGCACCGATTTTATAGGAAAGCGGGTTGCCGTAATCCATGGCTTCCGGGTGCCATTGTACGCCCAATAAATAAGCCTTTCCGTTGGTGTCGATCAATTCCACCGATTCGGTAAGGCCGTCTTCGGTTTTTGCGATGGATTTCAATTCTGGGGCAAGTTTGTCCACACCCTGATGGTGGTTTGAATTTACCGTTCCCGAAGTGGATTTGGTGATGTCATTAAGGATAGAATTTACTTCAACATTCACTTTATGTGTGGATGCCTTATAGTTTGGAAACCTGTGCTTTAAATCTGCTCCAATATCTGTTGGGATATCTAAGTGAAGTGTCCCTCCAAAATAGGTGTTCAGGATTTGTTCGCCCCGGCAAATCCCCTGGATGGGCATTTTCAGTTCAAGGGCTTTTGCTATCAAAGCATACTCCAAGGAATCCCTGTATGGGTCAGGCAAATCACATCGCAAAGAATCAAATCCAACACCGTAGCGATTGGGATCGATATCTTCCCCACCGGTCAGCAACAAAGCATCACAGTCCTTTAAAACCTGCAAGGCCGAATCGATTCCAAGGTGGTACATATCTAAGCAAACTGCGGTAGAATCAGCAGCATGTATCCAACGGACATAGTTTTTGTAACCCGTTTCGGGAAGCGCTTTGGAAATAGCGATTTTTAACGGTTCCGCCTTTTTCGTTTCCGTAGGCTGACAGGCAATCAGGGAAATAAAAAACAGGCCATATATGAAATGGGAAATTGGTTTTTTCATGCGGTTTGGGTTTGAGGGATCTTGTAAACAAAAAATAATAGCAAAGCGGACAAAACAAGGATAAGGGCCAGCAGATACAATATAGACGTGACCCCAAAGGAAGGGATCAAATAGAAGCCTGCAAGGAAAGTCCCCGTTATGCTCCCCAATGTCGAAATTGCGTAAAGGTTTCCAACAGCAGAGCCGCTTTTGTCCAATGTTTTTATTTTGAGCCTTGCGGCAAAGGGTGAGACCATTCCCAACAAAACTGATGGAACGCTAAAGAGGATAAAAGACGCCAACAGGGAAATCAGCTTCACATCGCTGAAAACATTCAATAGCATATTGAGCAAACCATCTTTGACCAATGTGGAAATGCCGATAAACAGGCCCGCAAAAAGGATTATCATGGCCAGGAGTTTAAAATCTGGGGTTTTGTCCGCTATTTTACCTCCATAATAATATCCCAGACTGAGACATAATAAAATAACCCCTATGATACCTGTCCAAACAAAAACGGATGTCCCAACGTAAGGCCCCAACATCCGGGAGCCAACGATTTCAAAGGCCATCACCACGGCACCGCAAATAAAAACGGTTATTTCAAGAAAGAATTTCCTCATGGTTTTTTTCAAAAGTGCAAATTTATGGGTTATTGTTACCGCTTTAGAAATAAAATATCCAAATTGACATGTATTATGAGGGCTTCACCCAAGGTGATGACTTCATTTGACCGGGTCGTTAAACCTTGTCCTATTCTGTTTTTTTATACAGGTACCGGGTAATAAAAATCCCGTTGCTGTTGCCGCCACTGCCGCCACTTCCTGAGTAAACCCCTGAGGTTACGTTGTACAGTTCCCAGCCTTCACTGGTCAGGTCGGTTATTTTCTGGGTTATTTTCACGTCATTGTCCTTTACGTTCCCGAAATTGATACCGGCCAAACTAAAAAAGTTCTTGAGCTTGATTTCTTCCATTTTCCCGTTTTCGTCCTGGCTTATCATCCTGGATCGTCCCAAACCTCCCGGCACAACGGATTCGATGACGGTTACCTGATACCATTTTTCACTAGGGGCAGGGCTTTTGAAACTGAACAAAATCCCGGCAGATGTCAGGGTTATAAGTGCTATTGAAATATATATTATCTTTTTCATGATTTTATGTGTTTAGTTTATTCCACGCCCATATATTGTAAATCAAATTTGAAGATCGCATTGATGGACTCCATTTTGGTTTTGTCCAAAACAATGTTTTCCACCGACTTCCCTTTTAATGCCCCGGGATTTGAGGTTTTCAGGAACTGGACTTCTTTTTTCTGTTTGGAGTACTTTTTCTCCCCACCGTCTTTCATCCCCCAGGTACGTCGCACCAGTTTAATGCGGTTGCCTTTTTTCTTAAAGGTGAAATTGGCGCCATAGGAAAATCCGTTTTCACGGTAAATCAGAATCGGTTTTTCTTCATTGAGGATGAGGGTCTCTTCAATATCGGTACCGACATCAACGGCTTTCCCGTTTACCTCGACAATAAAATCGTGCAGCTTGATCGTTGCTTTTTCCTGTGAAAACGACAACAGGGGCAATATGAGCATCCCTATCGTCCAAAACATGTTTTTCATAATTGTTTGTTTTAATGATTGAATTTATATGATTAAGTTTTATGGATAATTTTTTACAAATGTAAATCCATTTTTTTTGAATTGAATAAATATTTGAAAATTATTAAACTCCCTTTTGCCAGGGATTGTTACTTTTGAAAAAAATTTTCAACAATGTCTTCAGCAAATCGAAAACAAATTTCGGCCTTTAACAAAACCATTTTAATTGTCAATATTTTTCTGTTTGGCATCACGTCGTTTATTTATTATATGGACGATATGCACATTGTAGCTTATGCCCTTGGGGGAGCGGGGCTTGTGAACATTGTTTGGTCATTGTTTAAAATACCGGTAAGGAATATCTTTTTCGTAATCCTGAATTTTTTTTTTACGGGTCTTTCGATTTATCTTGCCATCGACCTTCAGTTGACCGATAGCCCCTACTTCGCAATGCTTTGGTTTGCTTTGGCACTTGTTTACCTCGTGATTGCTTTTGTGGTCTTGATAAAAGTAAAGGCGAAAAAACCCACTGTTGAAAAGGAGAACATTGAAAATCCAAAAGTTGACAAACTGTCAATTGAAGAAGATGAAGATGTTTCCTTGAACAATATGCCTGCCCCATAAGCTGTAACTCTCAACTTAGATAATTCTTTAGTGTTGCCACCGCAATTGCCATTGCTGATCCCGAAAGGCTTTTTAATGCTTTAACTCCCTGTGTTTCCCATCACATATATGGCCTTTGTCAGAATACTTGCACAAACACCAGGGAACCATTTTGCTTTCTTCGATTGTTACCTTTGCCGGTTTGAAACAGCTGTCTTTGTGCTCGCCGTCACAAAAGGGTTGATTGTTGCTTTTTCCGCAAGTACAGTAAAAATAAACACCTGGCTCCATATCCATTTTTTTCGACCTGTATCCGGCAATTCTTGGTTTTTCCATTATTATTGATGTAAGGTATTATCTGGTTATTGAAAAAACAAAACCAAAAACCATTGGTTTTGTTCAAGCCTGATTATGGGAAAGCAAAGGACAGGGCCTCAATGTTAATTTTCTGTAAACTATTCCATTATCAGAAAAATATATTGCAATTATAGCTATTTTTGCAAATTGTTTCAGAACAGGAAAATTTGACCGAAAATATTTAGAACAATAGAATTTATGAGCAAAATTGAATTTGATAAATCCCAGCTTGTCAACCTGGAAACTTCCCTGAACAAGGAGTTGTTGCGCTCCAACCGGGCGGGTTCGTATGCAAGTACAACAGTGGTAGGTTGCAATACACGAAAGTACCATGGGCTTTTGGTTGCACTTCAGCCCCAAATTGACCGGGGGCATCATGTCATGCTCTCAACGCTGGATGTAACCCTAATACAACGAAATGCTGAGTTTAACCTTGCCATCCATAATTACGGCGAAAATGTTTTTGAACCGGGGGGGCATAAATATATCCAGGGTTTCAGTTCCGATCCCATTCCCAAGGTTACCTACCGCATAGGAGGGGCCGTGCTTACAAAGGAGCGTATTTTTGTAAACCAGGAAAACCGTTTCTTGATCCGGTATAAAATCGAAAAAGCCAATTCTCCGGTTAAATTAAGGTTCCGCCCTTTGCTTGCATTTCGGAGTGTCCACAGTTTGAGTAGCAAAAACGATTATGTGGATACGGATTACCAGGCCATCGAAAATGGGATTAAAGTGAGGATGTACGAAAACTATTCACCTTTGTATTTGCAATTTTCAAGACAGGCGGCCTATTCACATATGCCCGATTGGTATTATGATGTTGAATATCCGAAGGAACGTACGCGCGGATATGAGTTCAAGGAAGACCTTTATTCCCCGGGTATTTTTGAAATCACTTTGAAAAAAGGCGATGTGCTGGTTCTTTCTGCCGGTCTCGGTGAAACCAAAGCCGGAAATTTAAAGGGTACTTTTGCAAAGGAAATGAAATTGCGTGTCCCTCGCGACAGCTTTAGGCACAGCCTTTTAAATGCAGCACAGCAATTCATTATTGAGCGCAATGGCAAAACCGAAATCATTGCCGGGTACCACTGGTTCAACCTTAGCGGGCGCGATACGTTTGTTTCCTTGCCAGGCCTAACATTGGTCCAGGGGGATACGGAACGGTTTTTAAGTGTTACGGATACCATGGTTTCCCGGATGAAAGGGGCTTTTATGCCAATCACGCACGACGGGAACCAACTCCATTATAATTCTGTGGATGCTTCCTTGTGGTTTATCAGAGCCTTGCAGTTGTTTGTGGAATTTACGGGCGACCATCAACTGATTTTGAAGAAATATGGAAAGGTGATTAAGGAAATCTTGGGCGAATACCGCAAAGGGACTTCTTACCATATTTATATGCGGGAAGATGGTTTGTTGAGTGCCGGTAAAGGAAACGATGCCCTTACATGGATGAACGTGGTATATGACGGAAAGCCTGTTATTGACCGGAACGGACTTGCTGTCGAAATAAATGCACTCTGGTACAATGCAATCCGGTTTTATTTGGAATTGCTCATGGAAAGCAAAAAGAAGGATACCGAGGCTTGGGAACAAATTGCCAATGATATCGAAGCTTCGTTTACCCCTGTTTTTTGGGATTCTGAAAATAAACGGATGGCCGATGTCGTACGGGGGGATTACAAGGATTTTGCCGTTCGCGTAAATCAGGTTATTGTTGCCGGGCTCCCTTATTCACCGGTCAAAGAAACCATCCGGTATGGGATTTTGCAAACCGTGGAGCAGGAATTGCTGACACCACGGGGCCTGAGGACACTTTCGCCAAAAAACCACGATTACAAAGGTATTTACAAGGGGAATATTTACGAAAGGGACATGGCCTATCATCAGGGTTCCGCATTTCCATGGCTGTTGGGCTATTTTATCGAAGCTTACCTGAAATTGCACGGCAAAAGCGGATTGTCGTTTGCCAGGAAAATATTCATGGCCTTTGAGGAGGAAATGGCGGAACATGGACTTGGGACCATCTCCGAATTGTTTTATGGCAATCCGCCACACAAAGGAAAAGGGGCCATATCGCAAGCCTGGAACGTGAGCGAACTATTGAGGATAGATTATTTGATAAATAAATACGAAACCCAATCAGGATTATTATGAAAGTATTAATGTTTGGGTGGGAATTTCCACCCCATATCACCGGTGGATTAGGAACAGCCTCTTATGGGATGACCAAAGGCTTGTTAAAACGAGGGGCTGAAATCCTTTTCGTTGTACCAAAAGCTTATGGCGATGAGGACCAAAGGGCTGTGCGCCTTATCAATGCAAGCGATATCGAAATAAATGTGGAGGACACGGAATTTTTGGAACTGGCCAAAAACCTGACCTATATGGAGGTGGGCTCCAATTTAATCCCTTATCTCGATCCCGAGGAGTTCAGGAAATTCAGCCATGAAACGAAATTGGAAAAAGAGCTGCGCAAGAAATCGGTCTTTTCGAGAAAATATAAGTTTTCGGGCAAATATGGAAAAGACCTGATGGAGGAAGTTGCAAGGTACGCACTTGTGGGAGCGGCCATTGGTGCCAACAATGATTTTGACGTGATCCATGCGCACGATTGGCTGGCCTATTTTGCCGGGGTTGCCGCCAAAAAAGTGAGCGGGAAACCTCTCGTGGTCCATATGCACGCCACCGAATTTGACCGGACGGGCGACAATGTGAACACCATCGTTTACGATATCGAGAAACGGGGGATGATGGCAGCCGACAGGGTAATGGCCGTGAGCAACCTGACCCGGAAAATCGTAATCGACAAATATGGGATTCCGCCCGAAAAAGTGGCGACCGTCCATAATGCCATCGATCCCGTGGACAAGCCCGAAGTACTGAACGTGAAAAAGGTGGTGAAAGAAAAGGTGGTTACTTTTCTTGGGAGGATCACTTTCCAGAAAGGGCCGGAGTATTTTGTTGAAACAGCCCATAAGGTTTTACAAAAAGACAGGAATGTCCGGTTTGTGATGGCCGGTTCCGGTGATATGATGAACAAGATGATAGTGCGTTCCGCCAAATTGAAGATTGCCGACCGTTTTCATTTCACCGGGTTTTTGAAAGGGGAGGCCGTTGACCGGATGTTCGCCCTTAGCGATGTGTTCGTGATGCCATCGGTTTCCGAACCTTTCGGCTTGGTTCCCCTCGAAGCCATGCGCACCAATGTGCCCGTGATCGTTTCCAAGCAGTCGGGCGTGGCCGAAATACTGAAACACGCCATCAAAGTCGATTTCTGGGACGTGGACGGAACTGCCGATGCAATCTATGGATTATTGCATTATAAGGCGTTGTCGGAAACATTTAAGAAATACGGAAAAAAAGAGGTGGACGACCTGAAGTGGGAAAATGCCGCCGTGAAGATCATGGATGTTTATAAGGCAGTTGTGGAAAACAAAGAGAATCAATAGAAGTCCCCTTAAGTTGTTACGGGAACAACTGAGATAATACCAAGAAATGAAATTGGCTTGTTAAAAATGCAATCAAAGGAGTTAAATTCGTGCAAATCAGTATAATTAGTGTTTTAAAAATTATTTTATGCGATCAATTTGTTTTTATTTTCAGGTGCACCAGCCCTTCCGGCTGAAGACATATCGTTTTTTCGACATGGGCGTTGACCATCATTATTACGATGAATACCAAAACCGGACGATCATGCAGCGGATTGCCAAAAAGTGCTATCTCCCGGCAAATGCACTGATATTGGATTTGATAAAGGAACATGGCAAGGATTTCAATGTGGCCTATTCCATTTCGGGATTGGCCATCGAGCAATTTGAACGCTATGCGCCCGAAGTGCTGGAAAGTTTTAAAACCCTGGCCGCAACCGGAAACGTTGAGTTCCTTGCGGAAACCTATGCACATTCGCTCGCTTCCATGAAAAGCCGCGATGAGTTTGAACGGCAGGTCAACTTGCACAGCAAAAAAACCCGGGAACTTTTTGGACAGGAGCCGGTAACGTTCAGGAACACGGAATTGATCTATTCCGATGATATTGGTGAAGCCGTGGCGGATATGGGTTACAAAACAATCCTTACCGAAGGTGCCAAACATGTGTTGGGTTGGAAAAGCCCAAATTTTGTCTATCGCCATCCTGTACGGGACGATGTGAAATTGTTGTTGAAAAATTTCCGTCTTTCCGATGATATTGCTTTTCGCTTTTCGGACCAGGGATGGGGCGAATGGCCTTTGACAGCCGATAAATACACTGCCTGGCTAAAGGATATCGACAGGGAACAACATGTGGTGAACCTGTTCATGGATTACGAAACCTTTGGCGAGCACCAATGGGCCGATTCAGGGAT
The DNA here is from genome assembly GCA_024278155.1 of Bacteroidota bacterium. Lineage (GTDB taxonomy): Bacteria > Bacteroidota > Bacteroidia > Bacteroidales > JAADJA01 > JAADJA01. The sequence continues at coordinate 8,940 of JAJRTT010000389.1, forward strand.
ATTCGATTTTATGAAAGCCATGCCCGGACAGGTTTTGAAAGAAACGGGATTTAAATTCAGTAAGCCAAAGGACATTGCAAGGGAAATGGATGCTGTGGACGAAATCCATGTGCCCAATGCCATTTCCTGGGCCGATGAGGAAAGGGATCTGACTGCATGGCTCGGAAATGAATTGCAGGACGAAGCTTTTGGAAAACTATGTTCCATCGAAGAAAACGTGAAAAGCTGCAATGATGATGAAATCATGCGCGACTGGAATTATTTACAGGCCAGCGACCACTTTTACTATATGTGCACCAAATGGTTTTCGGACGGGGACGTGCACCGGTATTTCAACCCTTACCCATCGCCTTATGAGGCATTTATAAATTACATGAACGTGCTGTCCGATTTCATGATCCGGGTGGAGGAAAAATGCAATCCCGATATTTTGGACAAAATAAACGAGGCCACCGATGAAATGGCAGAAACGGCAAGAAAAAAAGTGGAGGGGTTTTCCGAAAAAGTGAAGGGGGAAGCTTCCAATGCAAAAGAAAAAGCCACCAGTAAGGCCAGGGAGACCTGGGACGATGTGAAGGATTACAGCTTGGAGGATATTGCTAAAATGTCGAATGAAGGTGTTAAAAAGCTGTTGAAGAAGATTGATGCGGACGAGCTCGCCCATGTAATGAAAAATGCAGGTGACGAGGTACGCAACAAGATTATCCCCAATTTGACCAAAACAGCTAAAACCAATTTCGAGAAACTGGAGAAGGAAATAAAAAGCGTTAAAAAATCCGATATTAAAAAATATACCGATAAGATCGAGGATGAGCTGAAGAGGTTTTGGAAGAAATAGCAGATTTGGTTTGAGGTATTTTGCCATGAATGCAGAATGAGGGTCCGGGAATTCGTGGCTTTTTATTTTATTTTTTGTACATTAGCGACCGAATAAACTAAATCACACTTCATATGGACGTACAATCTGGAATTCTAATGGTTCTTTCCACGCTCGGCCTTATGGTGCTTTTGGCCTTGCTGGTACTAATGTTGATTAAGCCCGCGCGCAGGTTAAAGGCTTTTGCGAATTTCAAACAAGGAAACGAACACCCTGATAAACCGGTTATTGGATTGAAGATTGAAAATGTTGGTAAAAAGCCAATGAGCATTGTTTTTCTCTATGCCCGTTTCCATGATCAATTGACCCACAAAAAAGTTATGCTCGACCCTAAGCATATTTCCTGCAAGTTGCCCCATTTCATTAAAAAAGGGGAAACCCTTAATTGTGATTTGGATATTGGGGATTATATAAAAACCCTTAAAGAACAGTCTTTTGATATGAACAGTGTTAAAATATTGGTGGCAAATAGCCTAAGTATGGAATATGTTACAAATTCCCTTGAAATTAAGGGGTAAAGTGAATTTCGCATTTGCCATTGTCTCCTGATCCGTTAACTCTGGTCGGTTATTGTTGCTGAACCGCACACAACAGTATTTGAATTCATTGTCATGCTTTTCACAGATATAAAAGTAAATTTCTATTAACTTTACAGCCTTGGCCTCGGGAACCATATCTTAAGTGTTTTGTGAATACTACATCTAAGATACTGGCCCTTGGGCCAATGTTTTAACCAGTGTTTTTATAAATGTGCAAAAAAGACTTATCGGAATATAACCCACGGGAACACATAATTATCAAGGGTGCGAGGGTTCACAACCTAAAGGGGATCGACATTGCCATCCCCAAGAATAAAATGATTGTGATCACTGGCTTATCGGGCTCAGGAAAATCATCGTTGGCCTTTGACACACTGTTTGCAGATGGCCAAAGGCGCTATGTTGAAAGCCTTAGCTCATACGCCCGCCAATTTTTGGGAAGGATGAGCAAACCCGAAGTGGATTATATTAAAGGAATTGCACCGGCCATCGCCATCGAACAAAAAGTAAACACCCGGAACCCAAGATCGACAGTGGGGACTTCAACGGAAATTTACGAATACCTCAAACTCTTGTTTGCCCGTATCGGAAAAACTTTTTCGCCCGTTTCGGGGAAATTGGTTGAACGAAACACGGTTTCCCAGGTGGTTGGTTTCGTCCTTTCTCAAAATACCGGGACCAATATCCTAATATATTGTCCTTTTGAGAATAAAAGTGGGAGAAGCATAAAACAATCCCTTTCTGTTCTCCAGCAACAAGGCTTTAGCCGTGTGCGTATCAACAATGAAATCATACGCATCGACAAAGCCCTTTCTGAGAAAAAATTATCGGCTAAAGATGGAGTATATATTGTAATTGACCGGATAATTATCAGTGAAGACAAAAATGAAATGCGGTCGAGGATTGCAGATTCTGTACAGATTGCTTTTTACGAAGGCCATGGAAGTTGTATTATCGAAATCGGTTCGGATAAAAAAACCAGCAAGCATGAATTTTCAAATAAGTATGAACTTGACGGAATTGCCTTTGAAGAACCTTCTATAAACCTTTTCAGTTTCAATAATCCTTATGGTGCCTGTAAAAAATGTGAAGGTTTCGGAAATGTAATCGGGATTGACAAAGACCTTGTTATCCCCAATAAAAACCTGTCGGTTTACGAACAGGCAATCATGTGCTGGCGCGGGGAAAAGATGAGCGAATGGAACGATCAACTTATCCGCAATGCCTATAAATTCAATTTTCCGGTCCACAAATCGGTTTATGAGTTGTCCGAAAAGCAATATGATTTATTATGGACAGGGAACAAATATTTTAACGGGCTTGATGATTTCTTCATTTATGTAGAAGAACAAACATATAAAATCCAGTATCGGGTCATGCTTTCGAGGTACCGGGGAAAAACTGCTTGCCCCGAATGCCAAGGGACACGATTGAGAAAAGATGCCTCTTATGTGAAGATAGCCGACAAATCGATCAATGAGGTGGTTTTGATGCCCATTGATGAAACAATCCTTTTTTTCGACAATATTGAACTAAACGGTCATGATAAGAAGATTGCCAAAAGGCTTTTGATTGAAATCAGCAGCCGTCTTCAATTTCTAAAGGATGTGGGATTGGGGTACCTTACATTGAACCGTTTGTCAAATTCGCTGTCAGGAGGAGAGTCGCAACGCATAAATCTGGCAACTTCCCTTGGGAGCAGCCTGGTCGGCTCACTTTATATCCTTGATGAACCGAGTATCGGCTTGCATCCCAGGGACACCAAACGATTGGTTAAAGTCCTGAAACAATTGCGGGAAAATGGCAATACGGTAATCGTTGTCGAGCATGAAGAGGAAATTATAAAAGAAGCGGATGAAATTATCGACATTGGCCCCTTGGCAGGAAGAAATGGCGGGGAATTGGTCTTTCAGGGGAATTTCAAGGAGCTTTTAAAAGACAAAAAAAGCCTAACGGCACAATATCTCAATAAAATAAAAGAAATCCCGCTTCCCGATAGGCGGAGGAACTGGCGTGAGTTCATTGAAATCACAGGAGCCCGTGAGAACAACTTAAAAGGGATCACGACCAAAATCCCCCTCAATGCTTTTACAATTGTAACCGGTGTGAGCGGTTCCGGGAAAACCTCGCTTGTGAAGAAGATATTATTTCCGGCGCTAAAGAAAATATATGGTGGATATGGAAACGAATCAGGGAAATTTGATATGATACGTGGCGATATCAAGCGTATTTCCAAAGTTGAAATGGTCGATCAAAACCCTATCGGAAGGTCGAGCCGGTCAAACCCTGCCACTTATGTAAAAGCCTATGACGATATCCGGGCACTTTTTGCCGGCCAGAAATTAGCAAAGGTAAGAGGGTACAAACCCGGTTATTTCTCATTTAACATCGAAGGTGGGCGCTGCGAGGAATGTGAGGGCGAAGGTGTAGTAAAGATTGAAATGCAGTTCATGGCCGACATTTTCCTGAAATGCGAAAACTGTGATGGCAAAAGGTTCAAACAGGAAGTACTGGAGATAAGATATCAAGAAAAAAACATAAATGACATCCTGAACATGACCATTGACGAGACGATAGATTTTTTCAAATCCCCACAAAAACTATCGGCCACCGAAAACAGGATTGTTGAAAAACTGCAACCTTTGCAAGATGTGGGCCTTGGTTACCTTGGTGTTGGGCAACCTTCAAATACTTTGAGCGGTGGCGAGGCCCAAAGGGTGAAACTGGCATTTTTCCTGTCAAAAGGGAATTCGGAATCCCCTACCCTCTTTATTTTTGACGAGCCCACAACCGGGCTGCATTTCCATGATATTTCGAAATTGCTTACCGCTTTCGATGCCTTGATCGAAAAGGGCCATACCATCCTGGTCGTGGAACACAATATGGAAGTGATAAAATGTGCCGATTGGATTATTGACCTTGGCCCGGAAGGTGGCAAAAATGGAGGCAATATTGTATTTGAAGGAAAACCAGAGGATTTGCCGAAAATCAAAAGCTCATATACAGGCCATTATTTGAAAGGAAAACTGAATCCTTTGAAAAAAGGCAACTAATAAAGATGATTTTTGTAACAATACTCTGAAATCAGAGTAGAAAACGATGTAATTGAAAAGTGGAATATTATCATAACGGCTATACCCTTTTGATGAAGATAAAAATCCGACATATTGTTTTATTGATGATGGTTATGTCATTTGGAAGGGCACATTCCCAGGAATCTTTTTACAGCCAGTTTTACAATACGCCCACATTCTACAACCCGGCCTACACAGGTTATTATCCAGGTTTAAAAGTCCGCTTGAATTACCGCAACCAATGGCCGCAATATACCAACGATTTAAAAACCTACAATTTCTCCATGGACCTTGCCGAACGCGCGATGCCGGGTGCCGGTGGCCTGGGGATAATTTTCAATACGAACAAAGAAGGTAGCGGATATATCAAACGGAGTATGATCGGCCTTATGGGATCTGCGCGAATCAAACATAGCCGATACCTTGTGAGTCAATTTGGATTTACGGCCTCTTATGTGCAGAAACAAATTGATGCCAGTGATTTTATTTTTAGCGACCAGTTGGACGACAGGCATGGATTATACTATCCAGTATCATCCTTTGGGGGTTTCCGTGACGAAAAGGTTTCCTATCCCGATTTAAGCCTTGGGGGTTTGGTCAATTATAAGAAACGATATGTGAGTGCCACTTTTGGATTTGCAGTTCACCATGTTTTCAAGCCCAATGAATCATTTTCAAACCTGGACATGAGGGTTCCAAGGAGGTATGTTGTGCATACTGACTTTGTTATCCTTCAGCAAAGCAATGCGAAAAAAGGCTTTCGGTTCAATCCTGCCATATTATATGAAAGCCAGGCGGGGTTCAATACTTTTACGCTCGGGATGAACACTTCCAAATCTGTTCTTTATGTGGGTGCCTGGTACAGAAACAAACAATCACTTATTTACAATTTCCAATCCCTGATTTTAACTGCCGGGTTGAAAATCCCCATGGTGAACGAGTATTCCCGTTTAAAACTGATGTACAGTTATGACCTGAGCCTGACCAGTATGAAAGGCAGTGGGGGCGCACATGAAATCAGCCTGAAGTTTGAATTCGACTTAATCCACCTCGTAAGGTCTTCTTCTTATTTTGCCAATGATTACCCGGTGATTACCGAGCCTTTGAGGTTCTAAAAATTCTCGCACGATCCCGTATGTAAGGGACTACGGCTCAACTTTCCATTCACAAGAAAACCCCCACATACTATAAGTGCATTGATCCTCCAATGGTTTATTCAGGAACAAATTCATAAGCCCCAAGGTCGGGGCCGTTATCAGAAATACGGGAATTACCATCTAAATCATTTGCAATATCAATCTGTGATTGGTCAATCACTTCCAAACCACCCGCATCAATAACTGGTGACAAGGTATCAACCCGATAATTATCTATTGTGTAATCAACAAAAAGGGGATCAGAATTTTTCTGACAGTTGACAAACAAATCTGTATTACTGATGTCCATTTCAGTTTTCAGGTTACAATGGTCAAATTTAAAATTGAAATCCAGCTCATTGGTTTTGGAGAAATAAAACTCATCGTCCAAATTGCCGTAAACAATGCAGTTCCCGAAATAAGCATCCGCAAGGTTGCTCTGGATAATATATCCGCTTCCAAATTCGTAAGTATTCGCGAGCACAAAAGACTGAACCTGGCGGATGGAGCCCGACCAGTAATTTGCAAAGGTGCAATGCCTGAAATCAAAAACGCCACCAACACCCAAAAAAGCATGGGCAGCACAATTTGCATAAACACTGTTTACGGACTTAACCCTGAAAGCAAACGAAAATAATCCAAATGCTGTCATGTTTTTCACAACTGTGTTTTTCAAAACCAAAGTATTCCCCATATCATCCACAAAAGTTTCGGCATGGATACCGATAAAGCCATTTTTGATAACCGCATAATCAAACACATTGTCCACACTACCCTCATTGATCCAAATCCGGTCCCATTGCCCTGGCAAATCCTGGTATTCCTGCTCCAAGCGGTCGCCCTGGAAAACAACGAGGCTGTCCTTTTCGCCGTTCACCTGGATATTGCCGCCACGATAAACCCATAAGCCCGAATTCTGGTGGAAATGGATATCCGTCCCAGGCCCAATGTTCAGGGTCCCTGCCGAATCAACAACAGCCCAACCATAAACCACGTGGGGTTTGTCATCTTCCCACAGGATATTTTCATTTTCGCCCGCAACAATACTGTAAGGATAACTTAATCCTTCTATATGCTTATTGCCCACGTAATAGTATGCGTCCTGCCCCCAAGCCACCAAGTCCACGTCCTGGGTATTCCCATTTGTTGAAAAAATGATGGAATCGGTCAAAACCATGGGTGTATTCTGATTGGTGGGATCAACCGTTACCTTAATAAAAACAAACAAACTATCGCCCTTTAACAGTTCAATGTTGCTCACGGAAGATTGAGGTTCACCATTGATGTTTAGTTCAAACTGTGAATTGCTCCCACCGGCGAGCCCGATTTTGGTGATATTGATTCTATTGTCGTTTCGGTTATATACTTTTAGAAAACGGGTGGTGGACCCCAGGGTAGTAAAAACCGTATCGAACATAATAGTGTCCGTCGAAAAACCCAGTTTATAAGATGGGTCGGTACTTATTTCATCATCGAGGGTACAGGAAGAAACCACAAATACAATAAGAAGGAAATAAAACAGGCTAAAGGAAATTGATCTTATCATTAATCGAATATTAAAAAACCAGCGGCAAAGATATGGCATTAGGACGAAAAACAGCGTCCATTATTGTTTAAGGGTAAAAATATTTGCAAAGACAATTTTGTTTAAAATCGTTTGGGAATATCCCTATCTTTGAAAATCAATAATCAGGATATTAAACATGCTAACAGGAATTTGTAATTTAAGTGTAATACCGGTACGTGTGGAAGCATCCGAGAAGTCGGAAATGGTCACACAAATATTATTTGGTGAATTATTTACTATAAGCGAACAAAAAGGGAGCTGGTCACATGTCAGGTTGATTTATGACAATTATGAAGGCTGGGTGGACACAAAGATGATAAGCCCAATAGAAGAAGAAATTTTCCATGGTTTGAACTATGCGGAATGTGGACATACCCGCGATTTGATCGAAGTGGTAAAAGTTGTTTCCACCGGGCAATTGTTCCCGGTTTTACTGGGCAGCTCCATCCGCAATATCAAGGATAAAATTTTCTCCATTGGGAACCAACGATATGAATTTGGGGGCGAACTGTCCCCTTCCCCACCTTCTCCCGATAAAAACGGAATCATGGAAATGGCACAATCGCTCATCCATGCACCTTATCTTTGGGGAGGCTGTACTCCTTTTGGGATCGATTGTTCGGGCTTTACCCAATTGGTTTTCAAAACGAACGGGATAAAACTTCTCCGGGATGCCTCGCAACAGGCCACACAGGGGGAAGCCGTAACCTTTGTCAGTAAGGCCCAAGCTGGTGACCTTGCCTTTTTCGACAATGAAGAAGGGATTATCACACATGTGGGGATTGTTATGGGGGAAGGAAAGATCATCCATGCTTCAGGGAAAGTGCGAATTGACAAAATTGACCATCAGGGGATTTACAATGAAGGACTAAAGCAATATTCGCACAAGTTAAGGTTGGTCAAAAGGATTATATAATATGCCCGGTTGACAATGAGCCTTAAGTCCAACAAGAACAATTATTTTGATATATTGCAACTTTTAAAGACCTTTGCAAAATCAAATCACAATAACATTTAAAACATGGGAACAGTAAAACTACAAGAAACAGACCTTGCGGAAATGAGGCAATTTTACGAAGAGGAACTCAGCAAGACACTTAAAAGGCTTCATCACATCAAGAACGTCCTTGACAACATTGGCAGCAAGCGACAATCGATACAAATCCAAATAAGCGAAACAGAAGAGCAAAAGAAAGACTTGGGCATTACCGAACCAACCCCGGTACAAACAAAAAAAAGGGCAAGAAAAAAGAAAAGAGGCCCTAAGTCGATCTGGGAAGACCTCATCGTCAAGCGGCTTCGGCATATAAACATGCCCATGACCTATGATGAGCTTACCAACGAGATAATGACATTTGGCAAAATACCCGAAGAGAAAAGAAAAAACACAAAACAGTCTATCGTTAACGTTGTGTCGCGCCTGCGAAGACGAAATGTCAAACTCAACACGTTTTCATCTGGGACAAAGGAAAAATATGTTGGGCTAAAACAATGGTTCGACAGCAACGGTACCATAAAAGAAGGGTTTGGGGCACAACCAACGGGAAAACAAATCCCCAAAAAAACAACAAAGCCCGAAAAACAGGCCCTTCAAAAAACAGCTAAAGGTAAAGATAGCCCCACATGGACAAAGTTCGTGATGGAACTGCTAAAAACGGAAAACAAACCTTTACCGGTCAAAACAATTACACTAAAGGCCATGGACAAGTTTGGGATCGAAAAAGAACTTTACGGAAAAACAAGGATAGCCATAGCCTCATGCCTTGCACAGTTGGACAAGAGAAACAATAAGGTTAACCGTTACCTCACAAAAGGGGCCAGATCGGGCCATTATGGATTGTCGGATTGGTTTGAACCTTCCGGGGAACTTAAAAAGAAATACCTCGACAAAATACCAAAACCAACCAATAAAGCATAGAACCATGCTCCAATGAAAAAAAAATTGTTGTTTTTTGCATTTTCGATTCTTACGGTATCGAAAAAACATCCCATCCCGGTTCCGATTTATACAAAGTCGATTCGAGGAAAAACTGGATGAACATTAATTTGGGGATAGGCAGGCAATTCTTTTTGATCGAAAAAATCGTTTTCGGGTTTTATGCCGGGCCCACTTACAGGTCGGCATTTACAGAAAAACCTACAATAACCGAAGGAGCAGATATAAGGAGAGGTAATTGAATCCTATGCCGATGCAACGATTTCACCCTATATTTCTTTTACGTTGAGGTTCTATTTAGAATAAAATCCCTTTTGACAAACCAGCTCCCACCCCACTCCCGTTATTTTGTCAGTCCCTGTGCCTTCCTATTTAGAACAGTCTCTAAATTATTTCCTTAAATAAAATGCAGCTTCGTTACTTTCAAGGAAATACAAGAAACATCCCTAATATCAAATCGCATAAGTACCACCCTTTGGCATAGTTTCTGAAAACTGGCGATTCCAGAAATTTAATCCTTAAAACAGATACTATGTTACAAACAAATTTAAAACACGTTGAGTCAGAACAACAGTACAACGAGGTAATCCAAAACAATGAAAACGTAATGATCTGTTGCGGGCGCATGGGTCCCATGTGCGTGCCAGTTTATGCAATTATGGAAGATTTGGAGGAGGAATACCCACACGTGAAATTCTATGATATGGAATTCGACCACCCGGATGCACATATAATCAGGAACCTTCCCGAATGCAGGGGCTTTATGGGATTGCCGTTTACGGTTTATTATAAAGACGGGAAAGTCGCCAAAGCTACGAGCAGTATCCAGAACCTGGCCCAGATCACCGAAATACTTGATGCTGAATTTTCCAAGTAATAATTAAAGGATTAATAAGGGGGTTCCCAATAATCAAGGGGAGGCTCCTTTTTTTTCACCCTCAAAAAGTTACGAATTAAAATGTCATGTGTTTTGTATAACTTATAACTCTTAACGCCTAACTTTCAACAATCTTTCAAAATGGAAAACAATCAATACGATGCGATAGTAATAGGCGGTGGCCCTGCCGGATTGACTGCGGGGATTTACCTTTCCCGGTCAAAGATGAAAACACTGATCGTGGATACCGGAACGATTGGAGGCCAAATGGTCTTGACCCACGAAATTGCCAATTATCCGGGAGTTGAACCCATTTCGGGATATCAGTTGTCACGTATCATGAAGCGGCAGGCCAAATCATTTGGTTGTGTCATCAAGTCCAATATTGAGCTGAAAGATTTGAACCTCGAAGAAAAAACCATCACCATCAACAAAGGGGAGGTGTTTTCGGCAAAAGCAATTATCTGGGCTTCGGGAGGAAGATCGAGGATGCTGAACGTGCCGGGCGAAGAGGCATTCAAGGGCCGTGGCATATCCTATTGTGCCACATGTGACGGCGACTTTTTCCAGGACAAGGAAATCATTGTGGTTGGTGGTGGCAACAGTGCTTTGGAAGAAGCTGTATCGCTTACCAAATATGCCAGCAAGGTGACCATTGTACATGAATTCGATCATTTCCAGGCATTCGACCATGCCATTGCCGAAGCCAAAAAGAACCCGAAGATCGATTATATCATGGAATCCCACATTGTTGGCTTCGAAGGTTCCAACAGTCTGGAAAAGGCAAGAATCAAAAACCTGAAAACCGGGAACATCTCCGAAAAAGCCATTGATGGTGTATTCATTTTTATCGGATATGTGCCCAATACCGAATTTCTTAAAGAAAAAGACATCGAGCTTAATGACCGGAACGAGGTCACTGTTAACGAAAACTTCGAAACCAGTAGAAAAGGTGTTTTTGCGGCAGGTGACACTTTGGCAAAAAGATACCGGCAAATAACCACCGCCGTGTCCGATGGGACCATTGCTGCCCTGAACGCAATCGAGTTTATCAATAAGGCATAGTTTGCTTTTTGTATTTTCATATTTCCTGACCCAAACGATCCATTTCTGTAAAAGACAGGTAATATTCCACATTTTTATTTATCAACTATTTATTGTGCAGTGTTGAAAACTTTTGGGTTTATCAGCATCTATTTTTAATAAAATTGCATTGACATAATAATGTCAGCAATTAATTGAATATTAACCCTAAATTTAATTTTTATGAAAAAACTTTTACGAAATTTTATGATGGTAACTGCGTTTGCGCTGTTCACGCAAGTGATTTGGGCGCAAAGCGGGATCAAAGGCGTTGTGAAAGACGCAGACATGAACGAGGACATGATCGGGGCAACTGTCATCGTTGAAGGAACGACCAATGGAACGGCTACCGATGCCGATGGGAAATTCAAGCTGGACATTGATCCAGGCCCCTATATGATCGAAGTAACTTATGTGGGTTATGTGACCCAAAAAGTGGAAGTTACGGTCGAAGAAGGGAAATATTTCGATATGGGGGTCATTAAACTTGCATCGGAAGACATTGTCCTTGGCGGCATCTTAATTGTTGCCGACAGGGCAACGGAACGCCAAACCCCAGTCGCTTTTTCAAATGTTGAGAAAAAGCAAATCGAAGAGCAGTTGGGATCTCGCGATATCCCCATGGTAATGAACGTTACGCCCAGTGTTTATGCCACACAACAAGGTGGTGGCTCCGGTGACGCCCGTATAAATGTACGCGGGTTCAACCAGAACAATGTTGCCATTATGATCAATGGTGTCCCTGTGAACGACATGGAAAACGGATGGGTTTACTGGTCGAACTGGGATGGTTTGGGAGATGCCACAAACTCAATCCAGATGCAGCGTGGTTTAAGTGCAGTAAACCTTGCAACCCCATCTATTGGAGGTACCATGAACGTTATAACGAACCCTGCCGAACAAAAAGGGGGCTTCTCCTACAAGCAGGAATTTGGTTCAGGAAGGTACATTAAGTCTTCCTTGTTTGGACATACAGGCCTTGTGGATGGCAAATGGGCCATTAGTGCCGGGGGTGTACGCAAAGTTGGCGAAGGTGTAATTGACAAGACCTGGACCGATGCTTGGGCGTACTATTTTGGTGCAGCCTATAACATCAACAGCAAGAACCGCCTGGAACTTTATGCAACAGGGGCGCCACAACGTCATGGACAAAACCTCTATAAGCAAAATATTGCTGCTTATGGCCACGATATTGCTAAATCAATTGATGGTTATGACCCCAATGCTTTGGCCGCATTCCCCGAATCACAATCAGGAAGGTTGTACAATGAAAACTGGGGACCGGTATCATACAAATATGAAGGGAAACAGTACTGGAACTCAAGTTCAAAAGACAGGTATAGCCCTCATTTCATCAGTGAAAGGGAGAACTTTTACCATAAACCCCTTATAAACCTGAACTGGTATTCCGAATTAAGCGACAAATTAAGTTTATTTACTACTGCTTATTACTCCGGTGGTAAAGGTGGTGGTTCCGGGACACTGGGTTCTGTGATATGGGATTATTCCGGGCCTTCAAGAACTGCTGACTGGGACGCAACTTATGCGAATAATACAGAATCAGATACTGCATTTGGAATTTTAAGAAACAGTGTTAATAACCAATGGACATTGGGATTGATTTCCAAATTAAAATGGAAAGTAAGTGAGAAAGTAAATGTTTCCTTCGGGATTGACGGAAGAACCGCGACCATTGAGCATTACAGGGAAGTACGCGACCTAATTGGTGGCAAATACTTTGTTTACAGCGGTAACGAGTTTGACTCACCAGACCAGTACAATAAAGGACTTGGAGACAGGGTATGGTACAATTTCACAAATACCGTTGGATGGATGGGCGGTTATGGACAAATTGAATATAGAACAGGATTCCTGTCCCTCTATGGTATGGCGGGCTACTCAACCATTAAATATGGGTATACAAACCATTTCAAAAAAGCCGAAGGTTCCGATGCGGAACTGACCACAAAAACAAACGCCATTGGAGGATATCAGGTGAAAGGTGGGGCAAACTATAACCTGAGCGAAACGGTAAACATATTTGTTAACGGTGGTTATGTATCCAAGGTCCCTATTTTTGATGCAGTAATAAATGACCGTGACGGTACCACGGCAACAGACCCAAAAAACGAAAAATTCACTTCAGGTGAATTGGGATTGCAGTATAAAACCATCAACAATAAATTCAACATAAACGGGAACTTCTATTATACCAAGTGGCAAGACCGCTCAAGAAGTGTGGGCATTACTCTCCAGGACGGTACCGAAGGATATGTTTTCCTTACGGGAATGGACCAGTCCCATATGGGATTTGAACTGGAAGGTGCATGGCAACCCGTTCAGGCCTTGAGATTTGACTTTGGGGGCTCCATAGCCAACTGGGAACATACCAACGATGTGTCGGGAACTTACAAAGATTATGAATCAGGTGGTGAGGCCGAAATACCTTTCACCTATTATGTAAAGGGCCTTAAAATTGGTGATGCACCCCAAACACAGATGGCATTGGGTCTTTCGGTTTATCCGGCAAGCAAGTTCCGTGTACAATTGGTTGGAAGGTATTATGCCAACCACTATGCAAATTGGGATCCGTTCTCAAGGACTAAAGAAGGTGATACAGAGCAAAGCTGGAAAACACCGTCTTATACCGTATTTGATTTACATGTTGATTATACATTGCCATTGCAAAGCGATATGGACATCAATATCTTCCTTCATGTTTTCAATTTATTTGACGAAATTTACATTCAGGATGCTACTTACAATAGTGCGTATAATTCTTATAGGTTAAAAGATGAAAACGGCGACAGGTATATCGTCAACCCTCATTCTGCTGATGCTGCCGAGGTTTTCCTTGGAATCCCTCAGATCTTTAACTTTGGATTTAAAATTACTTATTAATACTTATTGAATTTGGTTTTTTCCCCGGTCTGTAATAAAATGGACCGGGGATTTTTGTTCCCTTTTAAAATTGCAAAACAATCTAATACCATGAAAGCATATCCTCAAATTGCCATAATGTTCTTTGTTGCTTTTTCCCTTGCGGGATGCACACAGCACAAAGATGAAAAACCCTATGTCGTTATGCTTTCACTGGACGGTTTCCGTTGGGATTATGCCGATAAAGCACCAACGCCCAATTTGGATGAAATTGCAAGGATGGGCGTGAAGGCCGAATCCCTGAAACCTTCCTTCCCTTCCAAAACATTCCCCAACCATTACACAATGGCAACGGGTCTGTACCCCGACCACAACGGAATTGTCCTAAACTCTTTTTACGATCCCGGAACCAACAGGCAATATGGGATTTTCGACAGGAAAGCCGTTGAGGATGGGACATTTTACGATGGCGAGCCTATCTGGAACACGGCCGAAAAACAAGGGATGAAGTCGGGGACCTATTTCTGGGTGGGCTCCGATGCGGACATTGAAGGGATGCACGCAACTTACTGGAAAAAGTACGAACACGAATTCCCCTTTGAACAACGGAT
>JAJRTT010000390.1 GCA_024278155.1 Bacteroidota bacterium
AGTATATCAATCGGTTATATTTGGATGGGATGATGCCAAAAAAGAATTGACAGTCTTCAATAAAAACTTTTTTGCGATACTTGACAATGTAATATTGAAATGGACTTTGTTTGAAAATGGCACCGAAGTTCAAAATCAAATTATAAATCAAATTAACGTAACAGCTCAAAATCAAAAGAAGTATTCAATAGAATTGCCTAAGATTAGTAAAACGAAAGAAGTACTTTTACTCGTTCAATTAATTACAAAAAGGGAGAATGGTTTAATTCCAAAGAACCACGAAATTGCTTTTGACCAATTTATTCTGAATAAATTTACTTCACCAAGCAAAACAGTAGCATCAAATAAATCATTGTCTATCGCTATAGAAAAAGGAGGTTTTATAATTAAAGGTGAAAAAACAAAACTGACTATTGACAATAAAACAGGTGATATTATCGAGTGGAGGTACAATGGAGAGTTAATAACCCGGCAACCCATCAAACCAAATTTTTGGAGAGCACCAACGGATAACGACCTTGGAAATGGAATGTACAAATGGGCTGATATATGGAAAAAAGCAACTGAAAACTCAAAATCTGTACTTATAAAAAAACCTAAAAAAACTCCTGAAGGTGTTGTGTTCACTCTTAATTATCAATTACCGAACGACATAGCGACTTTAACATTGGATTACACATTACGATTCAATGGAGGGTTATTAATTGACTATACATTCAAACCTTTAAACGATTCCTTGCCTAATATTCCCAGAATCGGAGTGTATTTGACCTTGCCAAATGATTACACTCAAACAGAATGGTACGGCAGAGGACCTCAAGAAACATATTGGGATAGAAAAAGTGGTGCAAAAATAGGCATTTATAGTGGTGAAATTAAACAGCAATTTCATCGCTATCCACGCCCACAAGAAACAGGTAACAAAACAGATTTGAGATGGATGAATGTAGAATCAAGTAAAATTATTTTGACAATTAATTCTACCGATAATCAATATTTGAATGGTAGTATTTGGCCCTTTTCCGCTCATGAATTAGACTTTGTAGCAGGAAAAGATGGAGGACAATCTGCTTCCGGACTAGTGCCAGTAACATCAAAACATGGTGCTGACATTAAAATTGGGAAAACAGTACAATGGAATATTGACCACTTGCAAATGGGAGTTGGAGGCGATACTTCTTGGGGCAGGTTAGTACATGATGAATATACAATCCATGCAACGGAATATCACTATTCTTTTATTATTCAACCACATTTAACGTCAGGATTCCAATAGTTTTTTCTTGTTTAAGATTTTCACTGATAAGGTACTATATTATCTTTTATAGTTTGAATTTAATATTGGAAAAACTTGAAAAACAAATGCCAATTCCTATTTCTTGTTAGTATTGTCACCAACAAGTTTAATTCAATTATCACCCTGCATTGTTTAAATCCCTATTTTTATCCCAAAATTTAAACCCCTTATATCATGAGAAAAATCCTCCTTCCCATTATCCTGTTTACAATTAATTTAAGTCTTTTTGCACAGCCGGATTTCCCGGATGCTTTGGAAAACCCTGAAATTACAGGACTGAACAAAACTGCGCCCCACAGCAGTTTTGTCCCTTTTGGGAACGAAGAAGACGCTATGTTGCTCAACAATGACGAATCCCCCTATTATCAATCCCTGAACGGGACTTGGAAGTTCAATTGGGTCAGGAACCCCGCCGATCGCCCCGAAGATTTTTACAAGCCCGGTTTTGATGTTTCGGGATGGGACGATATTCCGGTCCCGTCCAATTGGGAGCTTCAGGGTTACGGTGTCCCCATTTATGTAAATCAGCCTTACGAATGGACCAGCGAGCCCGATCCGCCACATGTCCCGCACGATTACAATCCGGTAGGATCATATAGAACCAGCTTTACAATCCCGGAAAATTGGAAGGATCGAAAAGTTTTTATCCATTTCGGGGCTGTAAAATCAGCTTTTTATATTTGGATAAACGGAAAAGAAATAGGTTTCAGCAAAGGAAGTAAAACACCGGCAGAGTGGAACATCACCGAATTTCTGCAAAAGGGTGAAAACACATTGGCTTTGCAGGTATTCCGTTGGTCGGACGGCTCCTTCCTCGAATGCCAGGATTTCTGGAGGATCAGCGGAATTGAACGGGATGTTTTCCTCTATTCCTCCCCGAAAGTTTATATCCGTGATTTTTTTGCAAAAGCAACATTAACCGAAAATTATATGGATGGTATTTTGAAACTTGACATTGAAGTAAAAAATGATGATGTGGATGAATCGGATTATGGAATTGGGATAAAAGTGATTGACAATAAAGGAAAGGCCATTACCGAAATGGAGGGTGATTTGGATTTTGATAAATCGAACCTTGGTTTTTTTAAGGATTCCAATACCCTCGAAAACCCCTTGAAATGGACAGCCGAAACACCAAACCTATACACCCTGCTTATTTCATTGACCAATGATGGAAAAATCATCGAAACCGTAAAACATAAAATCGGATTTCGCACATCTGAAATCAAAGACGGTCAACTGCTCATTAATGGCAAAGCTGTTTTGTTGAAAGGGGTCAACCGCCACGAACACGATCCGGTCACGGGACATGTGGTTTCCCGGGAATTGATGCTCAAAGACATTACCTTGATGAAGCAGAACAACATCAACACCGTACGCACAAGCCATTATCCCAACGATCCTTATTGGTACGAACTCTGCGACAAATACGGTCTTTACGTAATCGACGAAGCCAATATCGAATCACATGGAATGGGTTATGGTAAGCGGAGCCTGGCAAAGGACAGCTTGTGGGGAAAAGCCCATCTCGACCGCATCCAGCGCATGGTAGAACGCGACAAAAACCATCCTTCCATAATTATTTGGTCCATGGGAAACGAAGCAGGCGATGGCATCAATTTCACGAAAGCCTACAAATGGATCCATCAAAGGGACAACTCCCGTCCTGTGCATTACGAGCGGGCTTTGTTGGGTCCAAATACCGACATTTATTGCCCCATGTACCCTTCGATCGCTTACATCGAACGCTATGGAAAGGAGCAACAGGAACGCCCTTTAATTATGTGCGAATATGCCCATGCCATGGGAAACAGCACTGGTAATTTCCAGGATTATTGGGACGTAATCGAGAAATATGACCAGCTTCAGGGAGGTTCTATCTGGGATTGGGTCGATCAGGGATTGCTGAAAACCGATTCAAACGGTGTGGGGTTTTATGCCTATGGTGGTGATTTTGGGCCTGAGGACGTACCCAGCGATGGCAGCTTTTGCATCAATGGCATCATTGCCCCGGACAGGACGGCACATCCCGCAATGGCCGAAGTCAAAAAGGTATATCAATATATCCGGTTTAAATCAGTGAGGAACAACCATGCGGTCGAAATTAAAAATATGTACGATTTCATTGACCTGAAAAATGTGAAGATCATCTGGGAAATGCAGGTTGACAACAAAATAATCAAAGAAGGCGTTTTGGAAAATCTTGCCATAGCACCACAGGAGTCGATGACGGTGATGTTGCTCCCTCTTGAAATGAGGGTAAGGGCCGGTGTTGAATATTTCCTGGATTTGAAAGCCGTGACAAAAGAGGAAAACGGGCTGGTCCCTGCCGGATTTAAAATAGCTTCCGAACAATTTGCTTTGCCTTCGATGCGGGAATCAACACCATTTATCACCGACAATATGTCATCGTTGAAAACCGCCGAGCACGAAAACACAGTAGAGATTTCGGGAAACAACTTCAAGATAAGCTTTGACAAGGAACTAGGGAAAATCACTTCCTACGAATTTAATAGGGAACAATTAATTCAATCAGGGCCAAAACCCAATTTCTGGCGGGCCCCGACCGATAATGATTTCGGTAATGGAATGGACAAACGTTGCAATGTATGGAAGGAAGAAAGCCTGAACAAAGATATCGAAAGGGTGAACGTATTGAAAAATGGAAATGATGAAATACAGATTGACGTGACAGCTAATTTGAATAAAACCAATGCAAAAATCAATACATCGTATCGCATTTTCGGAAATGGCGATATTCAGGTTGAGGAACATTTGATTCCTAGCCCACCAAAAGAAAGGTCAGGGGATTATCTTGTAAAAAACAAAACGGGAAAAGCCATGAAATTCACAAAAGAAGAACCCGTGCTTTTGGAACTTCCGTCCCTCGGCAAAGAGGAACTGAATGCATTCACGCTGCAAGTAACTTTAAACGCGGATGAGTTTACACGAAAAAATGCCATTTGGGTAAATGAATTATGGGCTCCCGGGACACTGCACCTGGAGTTCAGGAACGGGACACTTTGCTTTTTCCTGAACGATGCCGATTATCAATATTTCGACTATGGTTTTGAAACAGGAAAAACCTATAATATTACTTTGGTTTATGATGCAGATGCGAAATACCTGAAACTATATATTGATGACCTGCTGACCGAAGACAAAAGCTTTGGTTCCACAATCCCACTTAGAATTGAAGGTAAAAGTTATGTGGGAAGCTATATAAATGAAAACCGTATGTTCCTTGGCACATTCGATAATTTCAAATTATGGTCAAAAGCCCTGAGTGGAGAGGAAATTTCTGAAATGCAAAACAGGAAATCATCAGGTAAGCATGAAAACCTCATATTGGGTTTTTCATTTGAAAATCTAAAAGATAAAATTATCCCCGGTAATGTGAATGATATCGATATCCTCCTTATCGAAAAGGAACTGGACATGCCCGAACTGCC
>JAJRTT010000391.1 GCA_024278155.1 Bacteroidota bacterium
AACCGCTTTTTTTCTCCTGCCTAATGTATTAATTGTGTCCATATTATCTTACTTGATTTTTGTTAGATCGATACTTTTTGGTTTTTGTGCCTCATGTGGGTGCTCACTGCCAGCATAAACAAACAAGTTCCTGTACAATTCACTTCCAAGCCTGCTCTTGGGCAACATCCCTTTGATGGCAGCTTCCACAACCCCGACAGGGTTGCGTGCGAGCAATTCGCGCGGCGACCTGAAACGTTGTCCACCAGGATAACCTGAGTGCCTTACATATACTTTGTCTTCCATTTTATTGCCGGTAAAAACAATTTTTTCGGCATTGATGATAATGACATTGTCACCACAATCAACATGAGGGGTGAAATTGGTCTTGTATTTTCCGCGTAAGAACTTGGCGGCTACTGATGATAAACGTCCCACGACCTGGTCGGCAGCATCAATTACGATCCACTCCTTATTTGCAGTTTCCTTGTTTGCGCTAACTGTTCTGTAGCTTAAAGTATCCATCTGTTTTCAAATTACTTGTTCAACAAAAACCCCTTTGATAAAAAAACCTCTCAATGTACCGGATTATTAACTGTTTCCATAATCCGTTCAGGGGTCTATAAAATCGGGGTGCAAAAGTAGAATTAATTTTTTTATATAACAAGTTCTGAACAAATATTTGTTGATATTTCTTTTGGGGGGATAAATTGGGCAAAAATGGACTCATAAGAATTGTGAATAAATCAGTATGAAGGCTTAAAGCATACTCACGCTTGCTCATTAAACCATGGATAAATACAACAATAGCTGTGGAGTATGCTCCACAACTGCAAATTCAACGGTAATACATTCAAAAAAACATTGAACCATACTCAATTGCTCCTTCTGAAATCTAAAGTCCAATATTAAATAACGACAATAATTCCATCTCCCCAACTGTTATTAAATGATTGCATTTTTACCCTAAATTCGACCCATGAAAAAATCAACCCTCAACACCCTGTTTTGGCTCACCCTGTTCTCGGTGGCCATGGGTTTTATGGAAACGGCCGTGGTGGTCTATCTGCGGAAAATCTATTATCCCGGTGGATTCCGGTTCCCTTTGGTTCCTATTGACAAGAACATTGTGTTAACGGAGATCATCAGGGAGGCGGCGACACTCATTATGCTGGTCGGGGCGGGGGTTTTTACCGGAAGGAACCGTTCCGAAAAATTTGGTTTTTTCCTCTACAGCTTTGCCATCTGGGATATTTTCTATTATGTCTTCCTGAAGGTGCTGTTGGATTGGCCGGCCTCTTTGCTCACATGGGACGTGCTGTTCCTGATCCCGGTCACCTGGGTCGGGCCCGTTATCGGGCCGGTCGTCAATTCCCTTACAATGATTGTTTTCGCTTTGATGCTGACCTGGTTTGTGGATAAAAAGGCTTCTGTGAAAATCAAATTGCGGGAGTGGCTTTTCCTGATTTCCGGTTCGCTCGTTGTTATTGTTTCATATACACTGGATTATTCACGGTATATGGTCGATGCGTTTGGATTGTCGGTCCTTGTTGGTGACAACACCGACAAGGGGCAAATATTTGTTGGTGAAAACACAAACAATGGGCAGACAGACGTAATTGCTTATGCGGCCAAATATATCCCACAGAATTTTGACTGGTGGGTTTTTGTTTTGGGGGAAATTTTGATTTTAACGGGGATGGTTTTGCTTTTCCGAAGGGAAAACAAGTTGGGGAAATAACTGTTGTTTATCCTCGTTGGTGACAACACCAACAAGTGGCAAAGTTGGGGAAATAACTGTTGTTTATCCTCGTTGGTGACAACACCAACAAGTGGCAAAAGTTAGGGAAATAACTGTTGTTTATCCTCGTTGGTGACAACACCAACAAGTGGCAAAGGAATTGGTTTTTTCATCCTCGTTGGGGACAACAACAACAAGTGGAAAGGTTAATTTATTTATCATAGCAAACAGCTAAATACTATTTTTGCAGTTTTTATTGTTTAATACTGATGCATAATCAAACTGGCAGATATGAAGCGGAAACCGATTTTTGATATCCTTGTCCTTGTTATTTTGGGCTTAGTTGTGATCCTTGTTTCACGCTATGCTGTTTCACCGGTTATCAAAACTTCGCAAAAGCTGGAGGACGTAAAACCGGAACCCATGTTCAGGACGGAATACGGAATCATCGTGGATTCCCTCCTTATCTATAAAGGCAAGGTGAAGAAAAACCAGTTCCTCGCCGATATCCTTTTGAAATACCATGTGGATTACCAGAAAATAGATTTGCTCGCCCGTAAGTCGAAGGAGGTGTTCGATGTACGGAAAATAAAGGCCGGGAACAATTACACGGTACTTTGCAAAAACGATTCCCTCAAGGAAGCTTTGTATTTCATCTATGAAAGTTCGCCAACGGGATATGTGATTTTCGATTTGGGCGACTCGGTCCATATCCACAAAGGGGAAAAGGAAATTGCCATAAAGAGGTCTTCAACTTCCGGGCTTATCACCTCTTCACTTTGGAATGCCATGGTCGAAAACAATTCGGACCCCAACCTTGCCAACGATCTTTCGGAAATCTATGCATGGACCATCGACTTTTTTGGCATCCAAAAAGGGGACTACTATAAGGTGGTTTATGACAAATTGTTCGTGGACGATAATTATATCGGTGTCGGTAAAATATATTCGGCCCTGTTCCAACATGAAGGCCATGACTTTTACGCATTCTATTTTGTACAGGACGGTATTGGGGATTATTTTGATGATGGGGCGGGAAGTATGCGCCGAACCTTCTTAAAAGCCCCATTGCGTTTTAAGCGGATTTCGTAACGTTTTTCGCACAACCGCCTTCATCCGGTGCTGAAAGTGCGCAGGCCACACCTTGGTGTTGACTACGCCGCCGCCACAGGAACCCCTGTCCATGCCGTGGGTTCGGGAAAAGTGATTTTTGCCCGCCGAAAAGGCCCCAATGGGAACATGGTGAAAATAAAACACAATGGCACTTACACCACGGCCTATCTGCATTTGTCAAAATTCGGGAAAGGGATAATAGAAGGGGTTTTTGTAGACCAGGGGGATGTGATAGGTTATGTAGGCAGTACGGGCAGGGCCACCGGCCCACACCTCGATTTCAGGTTTTACAAAAACGGAAAAGCCATGGATCCGCTCAAAGTAAAATCGCCCCCGGCAAAACCAGTTGATTCTATCCATCTTGAAGAATACAATTTATTGGTAAAGGAGATGAAGGTGCAATTGGATTCGTTGAAAATAAGTCAACAACAACCCTAAAACTTTGCGATTATCCCAAGCCGCCAAATCCTGGATTCCTTTACCCGCTTCCTGTGCATTTGAAATGGCAAAAGCGGTCATTGCAATAAGCAACTCTTGCAAAAAACTTCATAATTGGATTTTAACGGACAAATAATTTGGAGGGGATAAATTTAGGGAAAATAATTGTCCCTCACAATAAACTATTAAGGGTTTGGCTATTTAGAATCATTATTTGCCCCTAAACTTAGGAGTTTGTTTGAAGTGCTTATCGGCAGATTATCATTTTTAGCCTATCTTGTGGTTAGGTTTGATAACTGTATTCAGGGCCTTGATATATCCCGGTATCTTTTCCCAATTCAAACACGCCGGTCTTCAAAATTGCCCTACCCAACATTTCGATTACAGGGACAGAAACACTGTTCCCCAACAATTTCATCCACCTAGCACGGGATTCGGGCAAACTGAAATCCTTTGGAAAGCCCTGCACAACGCAAGTTTCGCTTTTGGTCAACTTCCTGAAATCCCCTTTTTTATATATTTCTTCAATGAACCGGGATTTGTAGTCTTCGATATTTGTTGTTTCTATTTCTTTCAATGTTATGTAATCATTGGAATCACTGGCTACCAAAGTCGGGAAAATATTTGAGCTCGGAAGGAATATCCTGTTTATCCCAAACAATCCGGTGCTGATTTTTGTATTTTTAAAATCGTACCTTATCTCGTCACATTCAACAACCTGCTTTTCTTTTAACGAATCAAGTACTTTTAGAATAGCAACCCTGTTTATTTTTAGTTTCCTGCTACTTTTTAAATCATCGATGACCAATCTGTTTCCAACTTTGAGATCCAGGATAGAATTTTCTTCAATACTTACTTCACGATTTACATTTGGGATTACCTTAAAGCCATACTCTTCTTTTCGTAAAATGCC
>JAJRTT010000392.1 GCA_024278155.1 Bacteroidota bacterium
TCATATACTTCTATAAAAATATCAGGG
This sequence comes from Bacteroidota bacterium, assembly GCA_024278155.1. Classification (GTDB taxonomy): domain Bacteria; phylum Bacteroidota; class Bacteroidia; order Bacteroidales; family JAADJA01; genus JAADJA01. The sequence continues at coordinate 28 of JAJRTT010000392.1, forward strand.
GTGGTTTGGGTACTCCCATCGGCACTCCTGAACACGAAACACATTTGGTCGATTTCGTCAGTGGACGATGCACCATAGTAGTCCCGGATCGTCGGCGTGATTTCCAGTTTGTACAAATTGGCTCCTAACTTTATCAACTGGGGCTGGGTGGTATTGTTTCCCCATGACCCAATTACATAGTCCCACTCGGCAATCCCATTTACATATAAACCGGTATGTGTATAAAGAACACCGGAATATCCTTCAAGGGGAGTTCCTTCGGCGTTAAAATAAACAATTACGGATGTATCGGCCGTTGGCAAGGCCGGATCGGTATAAACTATCTGTGAATTTAATATTGAAGGTAGAAAGAGGCCAAGTGTCAAAACGAGGATCGAAACTGTTTTTTTCATTAGAGTGTATTTTAGTTTTATAAAAAATGAGTTTGCAAAATTACAAAAAAAGGCCATTCCTTTCCGTTCAAAAAAGAGATCGTTTTTCAATAGGTCGTCATAAATGGAATTAAAAAAGGCTGTCCCTGAAATCAGGAACAGCCCTTCTTACAAAATGAATATTATTTATCGTTTATTCAACAATCAACTTCTTAACGGCTTTTGCACCGTCTTCGGTCACGATATTCACAAAATAAATACCCGAGTTCAAGCTATTGGTATTTACCTTTACAGTATTGCCCGAATCCATGATGGTTTCGGTTTGGGTTGTGATCACACGACCCGAGATATCAAGTACAAGTATGGTAACATCACCATTGAATACATCGTTGTTCAGCCTCAGGAATACATTTCCACTTGTTGGGTTAGGATACAGTACAACCTGATCGTTGTAATTGTAAACATCGTCAATACCAAAGTAGAATGGTCCACCTGCCAACTGAAGATCACCAAGTTCACCTGTATTGTTCCAGTTATCACCTGATCCAAACCAAGTAGTTTGATAATCACGGCCAATGCCATTGTCGCTATCGTTATTGCTCAAGCTCCAACCAATACTCCTGCCTTGTCCGGGAAGGAAATCAATGTTGTCCCAACCTATACGGACTTCAACGTTATAACCATTACTTGTTTCCGCCCATGAAGATTCATAATTGGTAATAGGTACACCATCAGCTTTTATCCAAAGTTCGGATTGACCAACATAATCCATGATCAACTGTGTATCAAAATCGGCATCATAAGCACCATCCTGATCGTGGTTACCATCAATATACATTTCGATGGCATCATTGTCCCAGGGGTTTCCTGAACCTTCAACCACTGCATCCACTACTTTTGCACCAATATAGAAACTTCCTTCATCCCATAGGGCTCCCCAGGTAACAGTGTTATTGTTTGGGCCATCACCTACTGCAAGTATGTCACTTCCATAATCAAGGCTGTACTCGCTCAGGTCGCCGTCAACGGTAACCGCACCTTGTGTATATTGTGCATGGGCAACCGTATTTCCTGTTGGTTCCAATACAAAACTATATTCACCTGAAAGGCAATCAAAAGTTACACGATACCTGTTTAATTCACCTGGGATTGCTGGGCCTCCTAATGTAGCAATTCCATTTGGAAAATCATCAGCACCCCATGAAACAGTACTCTGGAAGTCTTTACGGAAGTATAAATCCATATCTTCAAATAATGCATAGGTTCCAACATAGGTTGTGTTCATGTCCGTTGGGTTCCTCAGTTCAACATCGCCAATGGTTTCGCCATAAAGGCTGATACAACCACATGACAACTGGCCAAACAACAGGTCGCCAAAACTGGAGGTTCCTTCATAGTTCTGCAATCCACCGTTCCAGGCCAAGGTATATGGACCCCCGTTAAGGGTATCAGGAACACCGAACATGACATCGAAACCTATTTGGCTTCCTTCTTCCGGGGTTACGCCCAGGGCAGCCCATGGAATCCCGATTTCAGCGGTAAAACCTGTAAAATCAGAAGCTACCACAAAACCTAATAATGGCACCATGGTCGAATCGCCCTGTATAATTTCTATTCCAGCAGCTGAAAACCTCAAGTGAACATCCGTAGTATCATAGCTCCCCCCTGATTTATTTCCATCTACGAAAACTTCTCCTATTTCAGTACCTACCATAGTGGAATCAACCACGCTCATGCCTACATATAAATACTCCTCATTGTAAGTAACGCCAAAGAAAGCCTCGGCAACATCTTCGGTGGGTGTACCGTCCACAACCTGTGATACGGGCTGGTCGATGCTCCAGTCATTTTCGTCAAGGTTACCATCTACATTAATGGCAAACACTTTGGATGCGATAACGGCATTGCCCAAACGGATGAAATTAAAGTCGCCCGATAAACAATTGAAAGTAATCTTGTATTTTCCGCCAGGAACCTGGATAAGTTGGGTCACATCATGTACGCCTGTTCCCATTGGGAATGTGCCGCCCCAAACATTATCGTTTGTGATTGGCATGGCATCAAGCCTGAACAAGAGGCTCGTGCTGCTCGTAAAATTGTATTCAATACTAAAATTGCTTGGGTACATGGCATCCCTTACAAGGTAAAGGTCAGTTGGGGGATCACCGCCAACATCGGGGTTTCCCCAGTTATTGAAATCACCCACCATACCTATTTCACCACAAACTGCATCATTTACGACAAAACTATAATCGAGTGTGGAAGCATTAAAAGTAACATCATATTTACCGGCAAGCAATGGGATATTAGGGCCATTGTCTTCAGCTGTACCTGTTGGCCAGCCACTGTTTCCCCAGTTAACTGCCCAATCATTGTTTTCACGGAACTTAACCTCGGAGTCGGCAAACCATGAACGTGTCAATGTCCACAAGTTGGGATTAACGGCATCCCTGTTCATCGGTACATCACCGTTCCAGTTGTTGAAGGCGCCAATCATACTGACACTTCCTGAAGTGGCCACAAAGTTATATTCAGCAGTTGCACAATTAAAAGTCACGAGATAATCAGTTGTCAAGCCAGTTCCATCAAGAGGCACAAGAATATTTGCACCATCGATTTCACCTGTTCCCGAAGGAAAATCGGCACCGCCCCAGTTTACGCCCCAGTCTGAATTTTGACGTAATTTCAATTCAATGATTCCATCGGGAGGATCGCTTGTATCATCTTCCTCGCTGAGCGTCAAAATAACTGACCACATATCGGGGTCTTCATCGTTGCGCGTCATCCAATAATCCGTTGACCATTCGTTGAATTCACCGATCAGTCCAATTTCACCACAGGTTGCAACAAAATTATATTCACCTGTTGAGCAATCAAAAGTAACGAGGTAATTACCAATTGGAGCGGGAATATTATCACCACCAATGGTTCCTGTCCCAGTTGGGAAATCGGTGGAGCCCCAATTGTTTGTCCAATCAGAATTTTCACGGAATTTAAGTTCAATTATCCCATCAGGTGGGTCACTGATATCATCAGCCTCGGTAAACGAAATCGTTGTTTTCCACATATTTGGGTTATCCATGTCCCTGGTAAGAAAATGGTCACCGTCCCAGCTGTTGAATTCGCCAATAAGGCCAATTTCGCCACAGGTTGTTGTATAATTATACTCGCCTGTCGTACAATTAAAGGTAACATAATAACTTCCTACCGGTACCGGGATATTGTCCCCACCAACAACAGCAGTTCCCGAAGGAAAATCAGCTGCTCCCCAGTTTACAGTCCAATCTGCATTTTCGCGGAACTTCATTTCGACAATCCCATCAGGGGGATCCGATATATCATCGGCATCCGTAAGCGTGATAATCGTCGA
>JAJRTT010000393.1 GCA_024278155.1 Bacteroidota bacterium
CCTTCTCCAACAACCCATCTCCATGTAAAGACAAACGATTAAAATATTCCGGAACCTCTTTTCCCATCAGTTCTGCCCCTTGTTGGTGTTGTCACCAACAAGGTCAGGATTGTTTATTTAAACGCCTTCTCCAACAACCCGTCCCCATGTAAAGACAAACGATTAAAATATTCCGGAACCTCTTTTCCCATCAGTTTGTCCACATATAGCTTTGCAAGGTATTGCCCCAACATAAAGCCCTGGCCGCGCAAACCAATGAACAAACCGTTTTCGGTATCAACGATCATTTTGGGCTCTACATAATATCCGGCCCATACTGCCTGAAAACCTACCGATGAAAGTTTAGGGATCCAGTTAACGAAGTTTTCGGAAACGATTTCCATGAATTCCTTTGAATTTATTTTTAGGTTTTTTTCGGCTTCAGAAGCTTCTGTTGCCGGGGAGGCACATCCGATAATCTGTCCGGTTTCTGCCAGTTGTTGGCCATAAACCGCCGAAAACCCTTTGTAAACCCTACGATCGATAATCATTGGTAATGGATTGTTATCGAGGCCGAGCATGGGCAAACGACGGGTGATAAATGCCTGGTGCTTTACAGAATAGATACCTGTTTCCAAACCAAGTTTTTTGGCAAATTCGTTTCCCTGTGGCCCAAGGGCATTGATAAATATTTCCGTTTCGTATTCAATATACCTTTGTTGATGGTCGCGGACAAAGACAAAGTATTTTCCGTTTTCCTTTCTGACATCGATCATTTTGCAATCCTCCTGCACTTCACCACCATTGGTAATCCCGTTTCGCCTTATAAGGTCAATCACCTTTCCGGGAGTTGCCTGCCAGCAGTTTTTTGTAATCAGGGCAGATTGATAGGTGTTGAGCATGGGATTGATATTTGGTGAAATCTTCTTTTGAAAATCCCGGGGCTCCACCATTTCTGCATCCGACCAGGCCATGGAGGCTTTGAGTGCGCGGTACATTTCATCGTTGTGGGCAAATGTTACATAGTTTATCAACCTGAAATCAATGTTCTTTTGCTGCTGCAATCCTTTAAAGATTTCGAGGTTTTGTGTGGCGATATCCGAAAGCTCGGACAGGCTGAAATTGGGCCTTCCGCCGGCAATGTTCCGCCACGAAGCGCCCCTACCATAGTTTATCAGGACGGGTTTCATCCCCTCTTCGGCCAAATACCGGAACAAAGCCGAGCCACCAATTCCGCCTCCGGCAACGAGGGATTTTACTATTCTCTTTTCGATTTTTTGTTTGTTGTCGGCAATGATGATTTGATCGTGCACCTTTTTCGGGTAGAGTTCACCCATGGAAACCTGGTTCGACATGGGGCCGCGCGGTGTGGCTTCCCCAACGATGGAAATCCCTTCGGGACGGATACTTTGTTTGAGTCGTGGGATGCACCTTTTTCCCCGGCAGGCTCCCATCCCAAGGCGGGTTGTGTGTTTTATTTCGTCCACTGAAATAAATTTCCTGTCACCTACCACTTCCAGTATTTCCTCCATTTTCACATCATCGCAATGGCAAACATAGGTTTCCGATTCTATCTCTTCCGCTTTTTGGAATTTTGGCATTTCAGGATATTTCTCCTTTATGACAAACCCTTTCGCTTCCAGCAATTTTTCACCGGATAAACCAATAGACTGTACCCGTGCGATATTTGTTTTGTTCTTCTTTTTCAATATTTTCTGGATTGCCCCTTCTCCAAGTATTTCCCCGTTATTGTTCACCAGATACACCTCTTCCCCTTCGTGTGCAACATATTCGATGGGGAGGAACAGCCAGTTTTTTTTCAAATTATATCCAAAAATTGCCAGGCCCGGACATTGATAAACACATTCCATACATCCCACACATTTTTCAAAATCGAGATAGGGGGCACTGCTTGTCGAAGTTTTTGTAATGGCACCGTCCGGACATGAAAACTCGCAGGGGTTGCAGGCAAATCCGTACAGGCAATCAATTTGTACAAATGGTTTTTGGAAAGCCCTTTCCGTGGTTGGTGTGAATGGCTGTTCAATTACCCGAACAGGATGCTGTTGTGAATCGATGTATTCTTTTGAAACACTCAAATAATCATCATAATTATAAGAAGTCCCCATTTGTTGGATGATTTCAAAGGCCACTTGTTTTCCTCGCAAGACGGCACTTGTCCCTTCGCCAATACGGATGGAATCGCCCGCACCAAAGCATTTTCTCCCAAATATCTCATAGCCTTTTATGAGCAATTGGTCATCGGCCACCAGCCCGGTGCAAATATTTATGGCATCGATCCCTTCGATTGTTTTTTCCGTTCCGGGAATGGCCTTGAAGTTTTCACATTCGGCAATTACCGCCCCTTTGATTCCCGTGTGGTCGTCATTGGGAATGGCTTTCAGTAAAATATGCGATAAAAGTATAGGTATCCCAAGACGCCTGACCCGGTTGGCCTGCACAGGAAAACCACCCTCATGTCCTTGTGCCTCGATAATGGCTTTTACATTTGCACCGCCCTGCATCAACTGATAGGAAGTGAGGTAGCCAATATTTCCGGCCCCGACCGTAAGGATATTTTTGCCTAAAAGTGTAAACTCACTGTTCATCATTTTTTGAACAACCGCAGCGGTGTAAACCCCGGGCAAATCATCGTTTTCGAACATGGGCATAAACGGGACCGCCCCGGTGGCGACCACAAGAAATTGGGTATCCACATAATAAATTTCCCCGGTGGATATGTTTTTTACGGTAATCCGGTTTCCTTCCAAGATATCCCAAACTGTGGAATTCAGGAAAATGCCACTGTGGTCATCTCCCGCCAAGCTATCGGCAATTTCAAATCCACGCATTCCCCCATATTTCTTTTCTTTTTCAAAAAAGAAAAACTGATGGGTCTGCATATTGAATTGCCCCCCGATTTTATCATTGTTATCGATGACAATTGTATCAATATCCTTTTTTTTCAGTTCCTCACGGACAGCCAGTCCGGCAGGTCCGGCACCGATAATTGCAACGGAAGTTTTGAAAACCCGGGTTGCTTTATCAACTTCGGTTTTTACTATCTGGGGAGAATAATCCTTTGGCACTTCTTTCACCTCTTTTACCTCGTCCACTTTGGCAATGCAAATCCTTTTTATCCTTCCATCAACCAACATTTCACAGGCTCCGCATTTGCCGATACCGCACTCCAGGCTCCGGTTCCTGTCTTTTAAACTATGGCTGTGCACCGGAAAGCCGGATTGGTGCAAAGCTGCCGCAATGGTAAAGCCTTTTTGTCCGCTTACTTTTTTTCCGTTGTAAACAAATGTGTGTTCCTCATTTGTTGGGATGTCGAGAATGGGATGTTCTGTTATCTTGTACATTTTTAAGCTTTTTAAAAACATTCGGGCAAAAATAATTATTGTTAATCAATTAACAATACATTTGGAAAAAGAAGGGACAGAACATAATTATTGCATCTCTATACGTCTGATAATGTATGAAATGGAGAAAAGAAAGGAAGGTAGTTTATATTGGGTTTAAATAGTTCATTGATACAGATTTTGTAATATTGTCCAAAATTGTACAAAACCTGAACGTTGCCGAACAATGTTTGGGTACTCTTGCTTCTCATGGGGTTTAGAAGTATTTAGAACCAGCGATTTAGGAAATACGGCATAGTATTCGTTAAAACAGCATTCATCAAAATTGGCCCTTTTTAACAAATTTTAACAGAATTGAAGCTTTTGAATTATGGGAATGGATAAGGTAATCGAGAAGAAAAAATGGACAACTAAGAAGATCCTAAACATAGTTGGCATCAGTATATTTGCCATTTTCATTATCTGGCTTCTTTTTTTTAGGGACAAGAGCAGCAAACTCTACATCGACAAAACGCAAATAAGCATTGCTACGGTTGTCAAGGACAAATTCCAGGAATTTATCCCGATTGACGGGGTTGTTTTCCCAAAAAATACAATTTATATAGATGCGGTCCAGGGCGGTTTTGTCGAAAAGGTTTATGTAGAAGATGGCGCTTGGTTGGAAAAAGGGGACACGATTATGAAACTCTCAAATGCCAATATGGAGCTTAGCCTGATGGAGCAGGAAACCCGGATTTTTGAGGCCATCAACAATTTGCAAAATACAAAAATCGGACTGGAACAAAACAAGTTTTACCGCCAAAAAGAAATTGTGGAACTGGAATACCGGATCGATCAGGCCCGGATTGATTTCGAAAGAAAAGAAAAATTATTTCAAGATGATGTGATTTCCGAAAAGGAATACGAAGATGCAAAACGTGAAAATGATTTCACCCTGAAACAACTTGATATTTCCATCAAACTTAAAAAACTGGATTCTATTTCTGCGGTTACGCGCAGCCGCCAGATCAATGTTACCATGAGCCGCATGCAGGACAACCTCCATATGCTGAGGGCCAATATGGAAAACCTTTACGTGAAAGCACCCTCTGCCGGGCAGTTGTCTTCTTTCAGTGTGGAAATTGGCGAGACCAAATCGGCAGGAGAACACCTTGGGCAAATTGATATGAAAAACGGTTTCAAGCTAAGGGCCAATATCGACGAGCGGTATATTTCAAGGGTGTACATCGGACAGGAGGCCGGCTTTGATTTTGCGGGCAGTTCCTATTCCTTGGTCATAGGGAAGATATATACAGATGTCACGAACGGTTCTTTTCAAGTCGATCTCTATTTTGAGGGGGAACAACCGAAGCAAATTAAAAGGGGGCAAACATTGCAGTTAAGGCTGAAGTTCAGTAGTGCCACCGATGCCATAATCGTGAAACGGGGAGGCTTTTTCCAGGAAACCGGCGGAAACTGGATTTATGTCCTGGGTCCTTCGGAAGATTTTGCAACAAAAAGGAAAATTAAGATCGGCCGCCAAAACACACGTTTTTACGAAGTAATGGAAGGCCTGGAACCCGGGGAGAAAGTGATTGTTTCGTCCTACGATTCATTTGGGGAAAAAGAGAAGTTGGTGTTTAAGTAGTGGGGAGTTAAGTTATAATGTTAAGGGTTATACGCTAAAAGCACCAGAGGTACGATATTATGGTGTTAATCCCTACGCAAGGGCAGATGTGAAATTATAGTCGATTAGGAATCAAAATATATTGTGATAATTAGTGAAATCCGTGTTAAAATAACAGAAAAATGATAAAAACAGAAAACCTCACAAAAGTCTTCCGTACCGATGAAGTAGAAACTACGGCACTCAACAATGTAACTTTTGAAATCAAGAAAGGCGAGTTTGTGGCCATCATGGGCCCATCGGGTTGCGGCAAGTCCACCTTGCTGAATATTTTGGGGTTACTGGACAATCCGTCAAACGGCAAATACCTTTTCATGGACGAGGATGTTTCGGGCCTGAGCGAGAAACAAAGGGCAAAACACCGTAAAGGGAACATCGGTTTTGTTTTCCAGAATTTCAACCTGATAGATGAACTGAATGTTTTCGAAAATGTGGAGTTGCCGCTCATTTACCTTGGGATGAAATCCTCTGAAAGGAAGCAAAAAGTGGAGGCCGCCCTCGAACAGATGAAAATCGGCCACCGTGCCAAACATTTCCCAAGGCAGCTTTCGGGAGGGCAACAACAAAGGGTTGCCGTTGCAAGGGCCGTGGTGGCCAACCCCAAACTGATCCTTGCAGATGAACCTACCGGGAACCTGGATTCGGCCCACGGCGAAGAGGTGATGAACATGCTGGAAGAACTCAACCAGAACGGGACGACCATGATCATTGTTACCCACTCACAACGTGATGCCGAATATGCGCACCGGGTAATCCGCTTGTTCGACGGTCAGGTCATCAACGAAAATATCAAAGAGAAAAAGATATAATCATTTAGCAATATTCCCTTTAGTGAGAGCTTGACTTTAAGTCACTCCCTCACTTCAAAATAATTTACCGGTTTACCGGAACGGGATTCTATTGCTCAGTATAATCAGGCCTTGACTTCAAGCCAAACCCTGAACAAAATATAAACTATGTTTAAAAACTACCTGCTAACAGCCGTCCGTTTCCTGAAAAGGAACAAGCTTTTCACACTGATAAACATTGGTGGGCTTTCCATTGCACTGGCATGTTCGTTTTTTATACTCGTTTATGTTTTGAACGAAATCAGCTACAACAAGAGCCATTTGAAGATAGACCGGATTTACCGTGTGATAAGCCATAGCATGAGCTTTGAGTCAACCAGTCCGGGAACGCCCTTTCTATTTGCCCCAACATTGAAAACCGATTTCCCGGAAGTTGAAATAGCATGTAGGACACGGTTTTTAAGCGGTCTTGAAATGGAACAAAACGGTGAATTTATTTATGAAAGAAGGCCTGTATCTGCCGATCCGGGAATATTCGACATATTTACGATCCCTTTGGTCAGTGGCAATCCAGAACAAAATTTGCTGGAAAACGAAAATGATATTGTAATTTCCGAAAAAATCGCAAAAAAATATTTTAAAGGGGGAAGCCCTGTTGGGAAAATATTGAATGCGAAATTAAAGGGGAAACCTTACCAATTCAGGGTAACGGCCGTGATGGAAAATTTCCCGGCCAATTCATCCTTTCACACAGATATCCTTACCAATATCGACCTTAGTCATAAACAAATAAAATCGTCATTTTCTGACAATCCCGATGATTATAATTATTGGCACTTGCATTTTTGGTCAACATACATCCTGTTGCCCGATAATTATGAACCATCCCAATTTGAGGAAAAATTGCAGGTGCTCAACAAGCAGTATATCGAAAATGAACACTCTGATTATACATTCACCTTGCAAAGCCTTTCCGACACCTATCTGCATTCCGATCATATTGTCAACAATCCCCTTCCCACAGGTAACCTTGGCAATATCTACCTGTTTGCGGGTATAGGTTTGTTGATTGTTTTGATCGCTTGCGCAAATTATATTATCCTGGGTTCTGCCTTGTCGATGAACCGTGCAAAAGAGATAGGCCTGCGGAAAGTGATGGGCGCCAATAAAGGCAATATCAGAAAACAAATCCTTATTGAATCCAGTCTTCTCGCACTGATGTCAATACCGGTTGCACTTGTATTTATTGAATTCCTAATGCCATTTATCGAACAGGTTTTCAATACAAAAATCATCTATTTAAGTTCGAATATTGTTTTCTATATCCTCGGTTTTTTGTCGATAATTCTAATTACAGGATTGCTTTCGGGCCTGTACATTGCATTTTACCTGTCCTCCTTAAAAACCATTGACATACGTAAATACAAACCTGTTTCGGGAAGAAACAGGGTATTTGTCAGGAAGGTACTCATTGGTTTTCAGCTTGTTGTTTTTATGATATTGATATTTGGCGTTCTTACGGTCAGGAACCAATTTCAATTTGTGTTGAACCAAGACCTTGGGTTCGATAAGGAAAATCTTTACGTTATAAATTTTGATGATGACAAATTCAAGGCTTATGATGAGTATTTGGGCATAATAAAAACCAATCCATATATTGTTAATGCAGGTGCCGCAATGGAAGGACCTCCCACATATGGCAGTATGAGCATGATGATCCCAACTGCTGATGATCCAGAAAAAAAGATTCAATTGGAAGGTATGGCGGTTGGTTATGATTTCATCGAGACTTATGGTTTTAAAATACTTAAAGGCAGAGCATTCAATAAAGAGTTCTCAACAGATACCGAGGCCTGGATTTTAAACGAAACTGCTGTAAAGCAACTTAGATTAATTGATCCTATTGGAAAAACAATTGAAGGCACAAAAATAATTGGTGTTGTCAAGGACTTCCATTTTCATTCCTTTCATACGGAAATCCCGTCCCTGAACATCGAATTAACGGATGAATATATACAGCAAATTGCTGTGCGCATCCAGACAGATAAAATTGATGAAACCAAAGAATTCCTTGAACGCGAATGGAAGAAACTGGCACCTGACCTGGAATTTCAAATCTATGGTTTTGATGGTTTGTTAAAAGGGATGTACGATGAGGACGAAAGAATGATAAAGCTATTGTTGTGGAGCTCTGTGATTTCGATATTGATTGCCGTTTCCGGCCTTATCGGAACCACTTTGTTTATCCTGAAAAACCGGACAAGTGAAATCGGTGTGCGAAAGGTATTTGGATCTTCGGTATCTTCCATCGTGTTTTCAATTCAGAGGGAATTTGGTTTGCTGGTGATAATCTCTTACGTAATTGCCATCCCGGCCGGAATTTATTTTATGGACCGCTGGCTTCAAAACTATGCCTACAGGGCCGGATATAATTGGCAAATATTTGTTTTTACCGGACTTGCGGCAATGCTTATTGTTGTGGCAGCAGTAACGGTGCAGGCAATCAAGGCATCCAATGCAAACCCGGTTGATTCCTTGAAATACGAATGATGGTAAAAGGAAAAAATTATGTTCAAAAATTATTTTAAAATCGCATTCCGGAATTTATGGAAAAACAAAGTGTTCAGCTTATTGAACACGATTGGTCTGGCAATAGCCATTGCTGTGGCCCTCATTATCTTCCTGTTCATAAACAATGAAATAAGTACGGATAATTTTCAGGAGAACAAGGACAAGATCTATCTTGTTTCCTCAATGGATTATTATACAACACCGCCCGTATTGACCAAGTCAATTGGCGATAACATTCCCGGGCTTATGAGTAAGTTACGGCTTTTCAATAGTAATCTCATCACCGAAAAAGACAACGAAAAAATCGGGATAAGCACCTATTTTGCCGATTCTTCATTTTTCAACTTCTTTAGTTTTAATCTTTTACAGGGCGACGGGGCAACTGTTTTAAAGGATAAAGGCCAGATTGTGCTTACCGAAACCCTTGCCCTGAAAATATTCGGGACAATCAATGTTGTGGGGCGAACCTTGGATTTGAGCCGGAGCAATTCCACCAAGAAAAACACCTATCTGATAAGTGGGATCATGGAAGATGTGCCCGACAATTCCAGTATAAGGTTTGAGGCCGTTACCAACTTTTTTGGATTGGAAAACCTGTTCGGGAAAGGCTTTGATGAGGATTTTTCGGAATGGAGCTATATTTCCCTTTTGATGATAAACCCCAAAACCGATATGGGGAATTTCCAGGAAATATTTGATAAACGCTTGATTGATTTCTTCATGGAAAACAACGAGGACGCCACGGAAAATGATATCCCTGAGAACGTGAGTGAACTGATCCCGTTTTCGTCCTTGTATTTCCACCGCCCCGATGTGCATGCTTTCAGGAAGGGGAACATTAACTACATCTATATTTACCTTTCCATTGCCTTGTTTATTTTGTTGATTGCCGTTGTGAATTATGTGAACCTGAGCACGGCCATCAGTTTTGAGCGCAACAAAGAAACCGGGGTAAGGATGGTTTTTGGGGCACTGAAAAAGCAGTTGATATGGAAGTTCCTTTTGGAAAGCGTCATTATCACGATATTTGCTTTTGTGTTGGCAAGCATGATTGCCGAAATTGTGTTGCCTGCCATAAACGAAAGGATTCCCGGCGACATAAACCTACACCTTTTTAAAGACCCCGGGATACTGATTGCATTCATTATCGGTTCGCTTGTTTTTGGGTTGGTCAATGGCTTGATTCCAGCGCTTTACCTTAGCAGGGTGGATGTTGCGAAGATATTAAAAGGGGAACTCACCAAAGGAAAACGGGCCGAGAAATTGCGTTCCGCCTTGATTGTTTTCCAGTTTTTGATTGCGGCCGTCCTTATTTCATTTACGTTAACGGTATTTATGCAACTCTCCTTCTTAACCAATATGGACATGGGTTTTGAAAAGGAAAATGTAGTTATGATTCCCTTAAGCCTGAATATCCAGGAAAAGAAAAAACTGCTGAAGGAAGAAGTGCTGAATCTTCCTTTTGTCGAGAAAGCTTCCCTTGTGCGAGGAATCCCTGGGAATATTGGAATGGGTTGGGGGCGTTCCTATAAAGAAGACGATGTCCAATTTACGGCCATGCCCGTTGACGAAGACCTTGTTGACCTGATGGAAATGGGGATTACAAAAGGCCGTGATTTCAACAAGGGGGATTTTAAAGGTGCTTATATTATTAACGAAACGCTCGAAAAAAGACTGGAAACCGAAAACCCCATTGGTGAAGAAATTGGGAACAGGCCCATTGTGGGTGTCGTGAAAAATTTCAATTTCCAATCGGCAAAACATCATGTGGGGCCATTGGCAATGTACTATGGGGAACAGGATTTTGAATACAGGAATTATTTATTGATAAAGCTGGCCCCGGGGACCCAACCTAAAAAACTCGATGAAATAGAAGTTATATGGGACAGCTTTTCGTCCGGTTTCCCCTTTAAATATTCATACCTTGATCAAAACCTTGAAAAGCTGTACAAAGATGAAAAACAGTTTGGGGATTTGTTTTCACTGTTTTCGATATTGTCTTTGCTGATTGTTTGTGTAGGGCTTTTTGGGCTTTCGGCATTTGTGGTAAAACAAAGGACAAAAGAGATTGGGATACGAAAAGTTTTGGGTGCGTTCAATGACAATATCCTGGTTTTGTTGTCAAAGAAATTTTTGTTGCTGGTCATAATCGCGAATATCATTTCGATCCCTATCGCCTGGTACCTCATTGATATTTGGCTGGCAAATTTTGCCAACAGGATAAGCCTGCCGTGGTATGTTTTTGTGTTCAGTTTTGTTTTATCAATATTGATAACGGTCATTACCGTGAGTTGGCAGTCGTTGAAAGCGGCAAGGATGAACCCGGTGGAAGCGATAAAATATGAATAGCATGGATCATAATAATTCCGCACCTCTTATCAATAAACAAAACAGCATCGTAGATGCGACATTATGGTAGAAATCACAAAGAATACAAATTATCAAATTAAAACAACAATAAAATGGCAAACACCTACACACAAATCAACATCCATGCGGTATTTTCCGTAAAGGGGAGGCAGAATTTATTGACCCAAAATTTTAGGGACGATCTGTTCAAATACATTTCCGGTATTTTGAACAATCTAAACCAATATTCCCTTGCGGTAAATGGTTATCTCGATCATATCCACATATTGTTTGAAATGCACCCTACATCGGCCGTGGCCGATATCCTTGAAGTTGTAAAAACCAATTCATCAAAATGGATAAACAAAAATAAATTCGTGAACGGAAAATTTTCCTGGCAAAAGGGTTATGGTGCGTTTTCCTATTCACGTTCACAACGGGACAATGTAATCAACTATATAATGAAACAGGAGGATCATCACAAAAAAAGCACATTCCGTGAGGAATATCTGGATTTGTTAAAGAAATTTGAAATACCATTTAAAGATGAATACGTATTTGAATTTTATACTATTTGACAATGGGAAATTTCAAAACAAACATGAATAATGCCGCACCTCTGGTGCTACCATATTGCCGCACCTCTGGTGCTTATCAATAAAAGAAACAGCATCGTAGATGCGACATTATGGTATTTTTCAGGAAACACAACATTAGTTAAATCAATCAAAATTAAATAAAGCCATGCTATGTTAAAAAACTATTTCATTATCGCATACCGGAACCTGTTGAGGAACAAAACATTCTCCCTGATCAATGTTTTTGGGCTTGCCCTTGGAATGTCCCTGAGTATTTTGATGTTCATGTACGTTTATTATGAGTTGGGTTATGATGACTTTCATAAAAACAAGCGGGAGATATACAGGGTTGTCCTGAAAATGGAGAGCAAGGAAGGTAAACCCGAAATTGCCGCAATAACCAATGCAGGGGTGGGGCCTTCGATGTTAAAGGAATTTGCCGAGGTAAAAAACATGGTTCGGTTTTCCGACCCGATCGGGGGTTATTTCAAATCAAAGGACAAAAGCTATAAAGTGGGCAAGGTTACCTATGCCGATTCGTCCATCTTTGATGTTTTCTCGTTTAGGCTACTCACGGGCAATAGTGAAACGGCCTTGAAACAGCCTTATACGGCCATAATTACAACGAAGACGGCCAAAATAATCTTTGGGGACAAAAACCCGATTGGGGAAACGATCCGCTACAATAACGATGACGATTACCTGATAACCGGGATAGTGGAAGACCCGCCCGCAAATTCACATCTTCAGTTTGATGTGCTCCTATCGTTTTCCACGCTTTA
>JAJRTT010000394.1 GCA_024278155.1 Bacteroidota bacterium
CCTTTTTCGACCCAACTGGTTTTGCCAATTGCCTACTGCCTACTTACCTTTTTCCCCTCTTTCAACCAGTCGGGTCTCCGTCACCAGGAGCCTTTTTCGACCCAACTGGTTTTGCCAATTGCCTACTTACCTTTTTCCCCTCTTTCAACCAGTCGGGTCTCCGTCACCAGGAGCCTTTTTCGACCCAACTGGTTTTGCCAATTGCCTACTTACCTTTTTCCCCTCTTTCAACCAGTCGGGACTCCGTCACCAGGAGCCTTTTTCGACCCAACTGGTTTTGCTTATTGCAAAAGCGCCTTCCTCGCCTGCCTCCGTCCGTATTCAATAAGTTCGGTGGCCCGGTGGAATTCAAATAAATCGCACGAGTCCCTGGATATTTGAATAAGGATATCGGGTTTGTGTTTTTTTATGGAAGTCTCTGTTAGTTTTGCCTGCATGGCATAAATTGATTTCGTGAGCAGATCGAAATAACCGGTCTTGGGGTTTTTTTCCTTGGAGAAAAAATGGGTCCAGCGTTTATTCACCTGTTCCCATAATGCCAGATAATTGCTATGTTCTTTTTTTGCGATATTGACGTTTTGCGGTTTGGTGTATTTAATGTCGGCATTCAGGTCCACGGCAATCAAAAGGTCGTTTTTGTTACGTTTGACAAGGTTTAACGGAAGCGGGTTCAGCACCCCACCGTCCACCAGCTCCATCCCTTTGTATTGTACGGGCGTGAGGATGGTGGGAACGGCCACCGAAGCCCGGATTGCTTTGCGCAAAGGGCCGGAAGTGAACACGATTTCCTTATGGAGGTTGATGGCAACGGCCACGGTGGCAAACGGTATGGCCAAATCTTCGATGTTCACGGGCCCCAACATTTTCTCCAGTTCCGAAAAAATCTTTTCCCCCTTGATGAAACCGCTTTTTGTGATGGCAAAATCCATCAAACGAAAAATGTCCATTTTCCCAAGCCCGCTCACCCAGTTTTTGTATTCCCCCAACTTGCCGGCCGCAAAAACACCGCCCACCACCGAGCCAATGCTTGTTCCCGCCACCGAAGTTATCTTGTGTTTGTGTTTGAGTATTTCCTCTATAACGCCAATATGGGCCATTCCCCGGGAACCCCCGCCTGAGAGGACCAATGCTACGTTTTGCGTCTTTTTTATCATCTTATAGGTCTGATATGTTTAATACGTTTATTTCGTCCATGAAATTGGGTGCAAGGGAACAGACCGAAAGTTTGTATTGCGTATCCAATAAATACTGCTTGAAAAAAACGGATTTGATTTCTGTTTTGCCATCCCTTAATCTGAACACGGAACCGGATTTGTTTATTGTGAAAGAACTCAATGATTTTGTCAAACCTTTGCCGAGCAGCTTTAAATAGCTTTCTTTCAACGTCCATAAATCGAAAAAGAATTCGAGTTTTTCCTGCCCTTCCATTTCGTTTAGTTCGGTAAATTCGGCCTTGCTGTAAAAGCGTTTAGCGACTCGATAGTTGATGGGCCGTATCTTCTCGACGTCAATCCCCACCTCCTCATCGGCAAAAGCAAGCACAACATAATTGCCCGAATGGGAAATGTTGAAATAAGGATTTGAATGCCCGGCGAGATAAGGTTTACCTTTTTTCGATTTTTTAATGATAATACCTTGGCCAGGGGTTGCCGTTTTCTCAATCAAAACCCTTCGTGCGATCACCTCTCCGAGGAGCGACCTTTGCAAATCGGGGAGGTTTTTGAACTTGTTGATTTTCTGTCGGCTTGATTCAGGCAATCGCTCGAGCAGCTTTTCCCTGAAAGCTTCAAAATCCCTGTCTTCCATAATCCGTATTGCAAAAACCTCTACCATGCTACAAATATAGTGTTTTATTGATTGGCCCGAAACATTAAACCTTGACTCTACTTAATGTACTGGTTCTTGACAGGTTTGTTAGGGCAAAGCCTCTTAGGGCCAATAATGCTCGAAAGAAATCAATCAATAAAATTATAATATTTATCTGTACAGACCTGATTTCTTTTGGTATAAAACCTATTTTTGTCGATTGAAAAAATCGTTGATGAAAGAACTACTTGCAAGGTTATGGGAGAACAAACCGCTTAAACTGATAATGTGGTTGGCAGTGATTGCGCGCCTTGTGGCAGCAATTTTCGCAAAGGGTTTTGGGATGCACGACGATCATTTCCTGATTATCGAAGCTGCGCAGTCCTGGGTGGATGGTTTCGATTACAACAATTGGTTGCCGGGCAGCACCACTAATTCTGTACCTTCGGGCCACAGTTTTTTTTATGTGGGGAGCCAATATCTTGTGCTGCTGTCACTGAAATCAATCGGGATATCGGATCCACAATTTAAAATGTTCATCATTCGATTGTTGCACGGGGCTTTTTCGCTTATCATCGTTTATTTTGGTTACAAAATAACCTTGAAACTATCGAACGAAAAAACGGCAAGGGTTACAGGGTTGTTGCTGGCTGTTTTCTGGTTTATGCCTTTCCTGAGTGTGCGCAACCTGGTAGAGGTTGTTTGTATCCCTTTCCTGATTTACGGTATTTGGATCATCATCGAACATTGGGACGAAAAGAAGGCCGTTGGGTATTTTCTTCTGTCGGGGTTTGTTGTGGGCCTTGCATTTTCGGTACGTTTCCAAACGGGTGTTTTTGCTTTGGGGATAGGTGCGGCGCTTTTGATAAAACTGCGCTGGAAGGAAGCTTTAATATATGGTGCGGGGTTTCTGTCCTCGGTTGCGCTGGTGCAGGGAGGGATTGATTATTTTACCTGGGGCCGGCCTTTTGCCGAACTCGGTGAATACATCAGATACAATATGGAACATGCCACTAATTATTTTACCGGCCCGTGGTATAATTATATGTTGTTGATACTCGGTGTTTTGATCCCGCCAATCAGTATTGGGGTTTTTTTCGGTTTCTTCCGTTCGTGGAAAAAACATCTGATCCTTTTTCTTCCCGCATTTTTGTTTTTGCTTTTCCATTCAGCCTTCCCCAATAAACAGGAACGTTTTATCCTTCCCATTGTGCCCTTTGTGATTATCCTTGGTATGATTGGTTGGCAGGCTTTCCTGGATGAACCTGCTTTTTTTGCCAAAAGGGAAAAGCTGATAAAATCGTTCTGGGTTTTCTTCTGGGTAATAAACCTTATGTTGTTGCCTGTTATTTCCACTATGTATTCAAAAAAAGCACGGGTTGAATCCATGATATATTTATCGAGGTACGATGACATAGAAGCGGTGGTCTTGGAGAACTCCAATATAAGTTATGTAAAACTGATCCCTATGTTTTATCTTGGGCAATGGATCAAGGAATACCCGGTTACCAACGAGAACCACGATAAGAAGTTAGTGGCCATAAGGAATTATTTATGGGCTCCGCAACCCCGGTTTTTCCTTTTTTACGAGAAAGACAACCTGGAAAAAAGGGTGGAGGAAGTGAAAGCGGTTTTCCCCAATATTGAATATGAAACTACGATTTTCCCCGGGATGATCGATAAATTATTGCATTGGATGAACCCGTACAATGCGAATCAAACAATATATATTTACAGGAACAATGATTTTTTTCCATAGGGTTTTTTCGATATATGTATTTATGATTGTACTTGTGCATGAAACGGGGAAATTTATGCATAATTTGTTTATCAATAATGTTGCACCTACGGTGCTTTGAGCAGTATTGGCATTTGTTGTTACCATAATTCCGAACCTCTGGTTCTTTTGTTTTCCCACCATCAAGGGTGCGGAATTATGGTAGGAAGTTAATTCATGTTAGGAAAAAGTGTTGCCTTGCTTCGACATAGCTTTGCGAAGGTACAGTAGGTGAGGTATTATGGGATATTGTTTATAAATGCAATTTATCGTGCACCTCCCAATCCCTCAAAAGTAAAATGTGTAAATTTATCCCGTTTTTCGTATAATTGAAGAAATTGACAAATTATCTTAAAATTGAATTAATGAACAAAGAAAAAGCTCAACAACGAATAAAAGAACTCACGGGTATTATCAACGAGAACAATTACAAATATTATGTCTTGTCGCAACCGGTTTTGAGCGATTATGGTTTTGATATGTTGCTGGAAGAATTGATAAAGCTGGAGAAGGAATATCCCGAATTGGCCGAGCCCGATTCCCCGACAAAAAGGGTGGGCGGTGAAATCACCAAGGATTTTCAGCAGCGTACACATAAATATCCCATGCTTTCGCTTTCCAATACCTATTCGGAACAGGAGTTGGCCGATTTTGATATGCGGGTAAGGAAATTGATTCCCAATGAGGAAATTGAATATGTGTGCGAACTGAAATACGATGGCGTTTCCATCAGCCTTACTTATACAAATGGATTACTTGATTATGCAGTCACCCGTGGCGATGGCGTTGTGGGTGATGTTGTGACCAATAATGTGAAAACCATCCGAAGTGTCCCGTTGAAACTGAAAGGCGATTATCCCGCAAATCTTGAAATCCGGGGGGAGATATTTATCCCGCTGGCGGGTTTTGCAAAATTCAATAAGGAACGGATCGAAAATGGGGAAGACCCTTTTGCCAACCCCCGCAATGCTGCCTCGGGTAGTCTGAAAATGCAGGATTCCGCCGAAGTGGCCCACCGCCCTTTGGATTGCTATCTTTATTATGTCCTCGGTGAAAACCTTCCCTTTGACAACCATTACGATAATTTGCTGGAAGCGAGAAAGTGGGGCTTTAATGTGCCCGGTTACCTTGCCAAGTGCAAAAACATGGAGGAGGTTTTTGAGTTTATCCGTGATTGGGAAAAAGGCCGCGACAAGCTTCCCCTGGCAATTGACGGTGTGGTGATAAAAGTAAATTCCTACCGCCAGCAGAATGAGTTGGGCGCAACGGCAAAATCTCCCCGATGGGCCATTGCCTATAAATTCAAGGCCGAGCGGGTTTTGACACGTTTGAACAAAATAAGCTATCAGGTGGGTCGGACAGGTGCCATTACGCCGGTTGCCAACCTTGAGCCTGTGCAGTTGGCCGGGACGACCGTGAAACGGGCCTCGCTGCACAATGCGGATATTATCGAAGCCCTTGATGTGCGGGAAGGCGATATGGTTTATGTGGAAAAAGGGGGCGAGATTATCCCGAAGATCGTGGGTGTGGAATTGGGGCAAAGGCCAACCGGTTCCCATAAATTAAAGTATATCGAAATTTGCCCTGAATGTGGGACTCCCTTGGTGAGGGAGGAAGGGGAAGCTTCACACTATTGCCCAAATGAAGAAAGCTGCCCTCCGCAAATCAAAGGGAAAATCGAACATTTCATCAGCCGCAAGGCCATGAACATCGACAGCCTGGGCGAAGGGAAAGTGGAAATGCTTTTTGATAAAGGATTGATCCGAAATGTGGCCGATCTGTACGATTTGAACTATGAAAACCTGATCGGGTTGGAGAAAACCATTGAAGCCTATGGTGACAAAAAAGAGAAAAGGCTGAGTTTCAAGGAAAAAACGGTTTCCAATATTTTGAAGGGGCTCGAAGAATCGAAAAAGACCCCGTTCGATAAAGTACTGTTCGCCCTTGGAATCCGGTATGTGGGACAGACGGTGGCCAAAAAGCTTGCCCGGCATTACCGGAACATGGATGCCTTGATGAAAGCCACATTTGAGGAGTTGGTCTTGGTGGACGAAATCGGGGGGAAAATTGCGGAAAGCATCATCCGGTTTTTTGCCGAAGAAAAAAATATCAAAATAATAAACAGCTTAAAGGAAAAAGGCTTGCAATTTGAGATGACTGAACCTGCTTCCCCAAAATCATCGAAACTGGAAGGCTTGAGCATTGTTGCCAGCGGCAAGCTCCAGAATTTTACAAGGGATGAAATCAAAAAGACAATAGAGGAAAATGGCGGGAAGGCCGTTACCTCCATTTCAAAGAAAACCAGCTATTTGTTGGCCGGTGAAAATATCGGTCCCAACAAACTGGCTAAAGCCCGTGAATTGGACATTCCCATCATTTCGGAAGAGGAGTTTATGGGAATGATAGGGTGAGTATTGAAAATCCAAAAAGAAGAAGATTGTAATTTTTGGAATGCTCCTGCGTCCCGTCCTCGTTTCCGCCAAAGTCTGACAAGTACGACGAGGATACATCTATAAATGGCATTTGGAATGCCAGAAGTTAAGGTTGATACGTAATAGGTGCCCATGCTTTAGTTTGTTCGAAAAATAAGGGTGGACGCCTATTTCATCGCAGGTTAAAACTGCTATTTATGATTAAGAATAGTTAAAAATGTTATATTTGCAAATATGAAGGAACCAATTCGTGATAAAGAGCAAATTTTGTCAATGATATTGAACAATCAGGATAAGATTAGGGATTTTGGTGTTTCTAAAATAGGCTTATTTGGTTCATTTGTACGAAATGAGCAAAATGAGGGATCTGATATTGATTTGATTGTCCAATTTGAACAAGGAAAAAAAAGCTATTTGAAATTTATCAATTTGTCTGATTATTTAGAGAAGTTATTTGATAAAAAAGTTGATCTTTTAACTGAAAAAGCAATTAGCCCTTTTATGAAATCAAAAATTAAAGAGGAAGCAATTTATGTCTCGATCAGTAATTGAATACTTTGAGCATATAAGAAAGGAACTGGAATTCCTTTTAACTAATTCAAAAGGATTAGATCCTGATGTGTTTTATGATGATGAGGTATTGAAGAGGGCATTTTCGAGAAGTCTGGAAATTGTGGGTGAAGCTGTAAAGAACATTCCGGAAGATTTAAGGCTTGAATATCCCGAAGTTGAGTGGCGGGCAATGGCAGGAATGAGGGATAAATTAATCCATCATTATTTTGGTGTTGATTATGAACTGGTTTGGGATATTATTGAAAATGAATTGGAGGAATTGAATTTTCAGATAACGAATATCATAAAAATGGAACAGGACAAATTAACCATGCTTTAATAGAAGTCCCCTTAATAAACATGGATGCTTGTTTCATCGCATTGAAAAGCCCCGTCTCATCAGTCTTTCCCTCGTTTCCGCCAAAGTCCGACAAGTGCAACGAGGATACACCTAAACATAGCAATTGAAATACGGGAAACAAAAAGGTTATATCTTTGAGCTATGTCAGGAGATAGATATACCATCCGGGATTTTAAGAAGTTTACCGCGAAAAGGATCATAAACATGATTGAGCGGGGGATTAAAGCGAAATGAGCATTTCGGATTAATGATGACAACCATGCTGTTTATATTGGGGAACTTGACACAGCTTTAGC
>JAJRTT010000395.1 GCA_024278155.1 Bacteroidota bacterium
CAGGGCAACTATGGAAGGTTCGTCAACCACAACCTTGTCGTTGAAGATTATTACTGTGTTGGCTGTCCCCAGGTCAATTGCTATCTCTTTGGTAAAAAAAGAAAAAAGGCCCATGTTTGTTGGTTGTTAGTTTGTTAAAAAGTTCTACTGCCATTATAGTGGGTAAAGATTATTTTTAATATGCTAAAAACATAATTGTAATGCGATAATGATTGAACATTGCAAAGTTTTGATCTCGTAAGTACGGGATTTTTTTTATTCTCGCATTGAAGCATTTATGGTATTGGTTGTTTAATCATATTTTCCCACTAATCTTGTATGTACAGCAGCAGTTCCGTTAAAAATTATGTATAAATACAACTTCCTTATATTGAATTAAATGAAAACTGTTTCAATGAATGCGGTAAATGTACCAATAAAATACCCTATTTGTCAATAAAAAAACGAGAAACAAATACTTAGTGTTTAAAATGCCTTACCCCGGTAAACACCATGCCCATGTTATTATCGTCGCAAAACTTTATGGAATCCTTGTCCCTGATGGATCCCCCCGGCTGAATTACTGAAGTTATCCCTGCCGAATGCGCTATCTCAACCGAATCGGCAAATGGGAAAAACGCATCGGAGGCCATCACGGCGCCCTTCAGGTCAAAACCAAATTCCCCGGCTTTTACAATGGCTTGTTTCAAGGCATCTACCCTTGAAGTTTGCCCCACGCCGCTTGCACACAACTGATTGTTTTTTGCCAGTACTATGGTGTTGGATTTTGTGTGTTTCACAACCTTATTGGCAAAAATCAAATCATTTATCTGCTGGTCAGTGGGAAATAATTTTGTCACGGTTTCCATATCGTCTTTCCCCTCAATTCTCAAATCCCTGTCTTGTTCGATCACGCCATTTAGCAACGACCGGAATTGCTTCTTCGGGAAGTCGTAGGATTTCTTCTGCAAAATTATCCTGTTTTTTTTGGATTTCAGGATTTCGAGAGCTTTTTCGGAATACCCGGGTGCAAGGATGATTTCAAAAAACAGTTTATTGATTTCAACAGCGCTTTCTTCATCAATGCTTTCGTTGGTGACAAGCACACCGCCAAAAGCTGAAACCGGGTCGCCTGCCAGTGCACCTTTCCAGGCATCGATAAGTTTGGGCCGGCTTGCGATCCCACAGGCATTGCTGTGTTTCAAAATGGCAAATGTGGTTTCATTAAATTCTTCGATAAGGTTGATGGCTGCATCCAGGTCACCAAGGTTGTTGTAAGAGATGGCCTTGCCGTGCAACTGCTCGAACACTTCGTTCAACTCACCATAAAACAGCCCTTTTTGATGTGGGTTTTCGCCATAACGCAAAACATTGGATGTGGGGACACTTTGCTTAAAAGCAGTTAGGTTATTGCCATCAAAATACTTAAAGATGGCCGTATCGTAATGTGATGAAACATTGAAGGCCTGCATGGCAAAATACTTTCGGTCTTCCAAATCGGTACTTCCGTTTTTTTCTTTGAGAAGGGAAACCAATTCCCCGTATTGGTCCACGGACGGTATAACAACAACATCCTTGAAATTCTTTGCCGCTGCACGGATAAGCGAAATGCCGCCAATGTCGATTTTTTCGATGATCTCGCTTTCGTTATCGGTACCGGCAACTGTTTTTTCAAAGGGATAGAGATCGACGATTACAAGATCGATTTCCGGGATGTCATATTCCTTCAATTGCCCCACATCGCCATCATGGCCTCGGCGGCTTAGAATCCCGCCAAAAACCTTTGGGTGCAATGTTTTTACACGTCCGCCAAGAATGGAAGGGTAGGAGGTAAGGTCTTCCACCTTTTCGGCAGTAACGCCCATTTTCCTGATAAAACCCCATGTTCCCCCGGTCGAGTAAATTGTTACGTTCAAATCATTGAGCAAGCTTATGATTTCATCAAGACCGTCCTTGTGAAAAACTGAAATCAAGGCACTTTGGATACGTTTCATTTTTACAAAAAATTTTAAATATTTGTTTGAAATAAAAGTTTTACAAAGTAACAATTAAAATCATTTATAAGTTGATGGGTATTTTGTTATTTTTACACAATTATTTCGTCTTTTACATCTATGAAGATATTTCTGAAATTATTAAGGGAAAGTTTTGGATTTGCGTTCCAATCGGTTATCGTGAACAAGGTACGTACCCTGCTTTCGTTGTTGGGTATCACTATCGGGATTTTTTCCGTGATTTCGGTACTTACCATTTTCGATTCCATGGAAATCGCCATCCGCTCCAGTCTTGATGAATTGGGGGAGAATGTTTTGTTTGTCCAGAAATGGCCCTGGGCAATGGGTGGCGATTACCCCTGGTGGAAGTATTTCAGGAGGCCGGAAACTTCACTGAAAGAATTAAGGGAAATAGAGAAACGGAGCATAACGGCAGATGCCAGTTGCTTTATGTTCAAGGTTAGCCGCACGCTCAAATATAATAACAACAGTATCGAGAACACCAGTGTTACTGCTGTTTCGCATGATTATTACCGGGTGATGCCCTTTAACCTTTCGGATGGAAGGTACTTTACGGCCCTTGAATCACAAAATGGGCGTAACGTGGCCATCATTGGCGAAAGTATCGCCAAGGAACTTTATGAGGGCCTTGATCCCATTAACCGTGACGTGAAAATATTTGGCAGTAAACTGAAAGTTATCGGGGTGATGAAAAAAGAGGGGGAGAATATGTTCGGGGATTCGCCCGATGAACAGGTTTTTATCCCGGTGAACTTTGCCAGGAACTACGTGGACATGAAAAATATCGGGACTTCCATAGTCGTAAGGGCCAAACCGGGGATAAGCAACGATGAGATGCGGGACGAGATCACGGGGATCATGCGCTCGGTACGGAAACTGAAACCCAAGGCAGAAGATAGTTTTGCCATAAACGAAACCAGCATTTTGTCTCAGGGCTTTGATCAGGTATTTGGTGTTATCAGTATCGTGGGTTGGGTTGTCGGAGGGTTTTCTCTGTTGGTGGGCGGATTCGGGATTGCCAATATCATGTTCGTTTCGGTGAAAGAACGGACCAGCCAAATCGGGATACAGATGTCACTGGGGGCGAAACGGTTTTTCATCTTGTTCCAGTTTTTGTTCGAATCCTTTTTCCTCTCTTTGTTTGGTGGTGTTATGGGTTTGCTTATTGTATATGGCCTGGTGCTGTTGTCGCAAAACTTCCCCTTCACTTTGCAGCTCACGGCCAACAATATCATAATCGGTATGGGCGTGGCCGGCGGCATTGGCCTTTTGGCCGGTATCGTCCCTTCGTATTCTGCCTCCCGCCTTGACCCGGTGGAAGCCATGCGGACAACTTTTTAAACTGACGATGCCCTATTATTCTCAAACTATGCACTACTGTCAACTTGCCGTTGGGTTTCAGGTTCGTCTTATGTGCAACACGTTTTCCACCGCATAAAGCGGGACAACATTAATATTGTTGTATTGGCTAAAGTTTTCCAAAGAAACACGAACCCCTGCCTTTAGGTTTTTTTCTTTTAAAAAAGACCAAAGGCTTTGCATTTTTCCTTGCGTCCCCGTTTTTACTTCGACAGGTATGACTTTTTCATTGTTTTGAATGATGTAATCCACCTCGGCATTGCTCCCGCGTTTTTCCCTGTGCCAGTAATAAAGCCTTGGTTTTTCCCTGAAGGGCCCGGATTTGATCAGTTCGGTCCCCACAAATTGTTCTGCAAGATTGCCCTTGTTTATGGCCGAAAAATCATTTGCCAACAAATGACTGGACAAATCAAGGCAAGGATTTGCAAAAAATGGAAAAAATCAAGGCAAAGATGAGGTGAAAACAAGAAAAAGTCAGGGCAAAGATTTATTTGTATGCATATTTTTTCAGGCGATACCCCATGGAATAAACCGGATATGAAAAGCCCATAAAACTTTTTCCAATATTAATAAGGTAGAAATCAGAAGGAAGCGTTCCCTGTTTAAAATAATTCTAAAAGCCCTCTAATATTTTTTTAATTTTACGCAATCAAATCAATTGTGAATGAAAAGGCGCTGGGTTAAAAAAGAGCAAGGGGACAAAGATAAAATTCAACACCTTTCAAAGGTGCTGAACATCAATGTACATCTTGCCAATATCCTTGTACAGCGCGGTATCACCACTTATGAAGAGGCCCGTGTTTTTTTCAGGCCATCGCTCGACAACCTGCACGATCCTTTCCTTATGAAGGATATGGACAAGGCCATCGACCGGATTGAACAGGCAATTGAAAAAAAGGAGAAAATCCTCATCTATGGCGACTATGATGTGGACGGGACAACAGCAGTCGCCCTTGTTTATTCCTTCCTGAAGGAAATTTACGGTTCCATTGATTTTTATATTCCCGACCGTGACGACGAAGGCTACGGTGTTTCGTACAAGAGCATTGATTATGCAAAAGAAAATAATTTCTCCCTTGTCATCGTCCTCGATTGTGGTATCAAAGCTGTTGAAAAAATAGCCTATGCAAAGGAATTGGGGATTGACTATATCATTGCCGATCATCATCGC
>JAJRTT010000396.1 GCA_024278155.1 Bacteroidota bacterium
AAAAAACAAAAGACAGCCTGGCAGGGCTTTATGCCGCGATCCTTTACAATACGTCCATTTACAGTTTCATCATTGCAGGCACATTTATCCTTCCCGATTCGCCACAGCTTTTTTTCTGGTTACTTGCTATACTGTTTGCCCTAAAAGCTTTATCGTCAGGCGAAATCCAAAGTAAAAACAAAAAAGATTTATTGCTCGCCGGACTGTTTATCGGATTGGGGATGCTCTCAAAATACACCACCGTTTTTATTTGGTTTGGGATAGGGGGATATATCCTTTTCAACAACAGGAAATGGCTGAAGTCATTTAGTTTATATGCTTCTGTCTTTATTTCCTTAATGTTGTTTTTCCCGGTGATTTGGTGGAATATGCAAAATGATTTCATCAGCCTTGCTTTTCAGGGGGGAAGGGTAAGTTTACTTGATAGTTCCTTGCGACCCGATTTCTTACTTACGGAAATCCTGGGTGAATTTTTCTACAACAACCCGGTAAACGCAGTGCTTGCCATAATGGCTATTTGGGCATTTGTCAAAAAGGAAAACAGGTTCATGGGCAAAAACCCCTTTCGCATCATATTGTGGACAAGTATCCCCCTTATCCTTGTTTTCATCCTGTTTTCCTTGTTCAGGAGAACACTTCCCCATTGGACGGGGCCTGCATATGTCATACTGAATATTGTTACTGCTTCCTGGTTGAGCAGTGTTTCAGAAAAGAGGGAATATCCCTTTATGATCCTGGGCCAACTGCGATATGCAATCTACTTGATTTTGCTTATCGTCGTTGCCGGCCTTTTTCAGGTCAATTGTGGTTTTATCAATCCAGATGCGAAAAATACCGCGGAAAAAGAATTGGGGAAAAAGGATATCTCACTGGACCTATACGGCTGGGAACAAATTGGCGAAGGTTTTACTAAAATATTTGAAAAAGATTTGATTGCCCGAAGGATGGGTGAAAATGCTGTCATCATTTCCAACCGGTGGTTTCCGGCGGCAAACCTCGACTATTATGTTGCCCGTCCCCTTGGGTTGAACTTACTGGCCATCGGTGATTTGGAACAAATCCACAAATACCATTGGATAAACAAGGACAGGGGCGGTTTTTCGTTGGGGATGGAGGCCTACTACATCACCACCAGCCGCGATTTTAATGATCCAATCGATATTTATAAGTCCTATTTCGAATCCATAGAACCCGCAGGGACATTTCCCATTTCACGCTGCGGCAATCATGTAATGAATGTTTTTGTTTACCGGATGCAAGGGATGAAACAGATTCCGGATGGGGTTAGCAAGTAATCAAAGAATAATTATTTTACATCTTTGGTATTCCATAAAGTCAATTGCTCCCAATTTAAATTGAATAAACCAAAATTTTTCCCTTTAAAACCCGAAATTCCACTTTCCTGTTGTTCCAAACATAAACCAAAAGCAGAGAAGCGTTTTTGGCCAATGGGGAAAGTAGTATGGAATGATGGATTCTATTTGCGCCCTTCTTCCATTCCGGTTGTAATTGATAAAGATCAAGGGCTTCAAATTGGATTTTATTCCCTGAAGAATCGCGGAGTTCACCAACAATCACACCCTCAAAAGGATTTGCATTGCTTTCTATTTCAAAATCAAACCCAACCAATAAACCACTCAAAGAAAGACTATCCATATCCATTTCTAACAAATTCAGGTATTCATCTGAAAATACCAAAGGTGTATTTGAAATCACCTTTTCTAGCAAAACAGACTTTTTTACAGATGCCTTTCTTTTCAGCAATGATAAACCACTACATTCATCATACATAAGCTCATCATATAACTCATTAGGTTTTTCCTTATCCTCAAAATCATACATCAAATAGTCAGCTGACAAAACGGGTTCATCATTAAAAAGTACTGGGTTCATTTTCCCTCCCGATAAATAATTGTACCAGGCCCACACCTGCTTTCTTTTATGGATTCCTGCAACGGTAGGAGGAAATTCCTTGGATTGTGCCGAAACATAAACCTCCTCAAAAAAGGATTTCGGGACATATGGCATCCTATCATAAGAAGAATCAAGCAAGCTTATTTTTCCAAAATTGAAAATTGGCAGTAAAAATAAAGGGATCAACAAAAGGAGAACCCATTTTCCTTTTTGCTGAACAAAGGAATCAATCATAAATCCCGTCAACCCAAAAAACAAGGGCAGATAATAAATCGCCGTCCTGTCTTCCTGGAAATTCACATTAATTAAAATATGGAGGGTGAATGCGGCAGCAATATTCCCAAGTAGAAGGAAAAGAAAAAGGAATTCGGGTGGGAGGGATTGTATTTGCGCCTTCTCGTTTTTTACCGAAAAAATCAAAACAATGGCCGAAAGGAACATAATCAAAGCGAAATAAACTGCAAAAATAATTGGCACTTTTCCATATGCCAAAGACGACAAGCTAAGGATCGTATTATTCCAAAAACCATTTCCCGAACCATAGTACAATCTCCCTTCATGCAGGAGCCGAAAGGAGTAATCGACAAAAAACCATGTACTCAATCCACCCAAAAAGAAAATGAAAAAGAACATGAAAAAAATTTCCGCAGTGCGAAGTTTCCGAATGCTGACAAAAGAAATAAGAAATAAAATCCCGAAAATAATCAGGGAGGTTTGGAGAAGGTTAAGATTGGCACTTACGGCCAAAATAGTAAAAACAAGTGTTTTGAGCACGGCATTCAAATTGGGATTTTGTGCCGTCTGTATCAAATACCAGATTGCCCCGGCCAACAGTGCCAACGACATTCCATAACCCCGTGAATATGCAAAAAATTCAATTATAAAATGGGTTGTCATCATCGCCAAAAAAAATGTCCATCTAACGAAAGTGTTTCTCATCAAACCACCTGTTTTGAAAACAAAGAAAAAATAAACAGGTGCAAACAATACCGAGCCCAGGCGCAAAGCAATCACCGATGGCCCAAATAACAAATAACTGATTCGTGTAATTGTCGAATTCAGGATGTGATTATTGGCATCCCAGACCAAATCCGGCGGGAAAAACCGGCCCGATTGGATATACATGAAAAAAGTGGCGACTTCATCACTCAGGATCGGGACAAAAATTGCCCGAAGCCAGATATACAACCAAACAGCAACCGACAGTAGAATGAAAAAAACTTTATCTGTATTTTTTTTAGAAATCATTGTTTTCATTTGCACCTTGTGCGTCATTGGTTTTGCTAAAATCATTCAAATTAATCACTACAATTAGAACCTATACCACAAATTACAATTAATTACCATCTAATTACATTTCAATTACTGCGTAAAAACATATTGCACAATATTCGCCCCCATTTCCAATGCTTTGGTGCGGGTTGCCTGGGAATCGTTATGGACTTCGGGGTCTTCCCAACCATCGCCCAGATCGCATTCATAGTCGTAATAGCAAATCAACCGCCCTTCAAACACCAACCCAAAACCCTGTGCCGGTTTGCCGTCATGTTCATGGATCTTTGGCGGTCCGTTGTTGAAATCGTATTTCTGGTGATAAATAGGATGGTCGAAAGGCAATTCAACAAAATCGAGTTCGGGGAAAACACGTTTCATCTCCCGGCGGATAAATTTATCAAGGCCGTAATTATCGGAAATATGCAAAAAGCCCCCACCTATCAAATAATCACGCAGGTTCTTTATGTCCTGGTTCGAGAAAACCACATTTCCATGGCCTGTCATATGCACAAAAGGAAAATTGAAAATCTCCGGGCTTCCCACATCCACTGTTGCTGGTTCGGGGTTGATATTGGTCTGGATATTTTCATTGCAAAATTCAATAAGATTGGGCAAAGAAGTGGGGTTTGCATACCAGTCGCCACCTCCGGAATACTTTAACAAAGCAATCTGTACCGTGGTTTGTGCCAAAAGTGTTTGGGAAAATGCAATAACCATCAGGGAAAAAAGGATTCTTCTCATTTCATTATTTTTTGCAAAGCTAATTAAAATGATAGTTTCACCTTAAATCCGCATACAAATTTCAAGAAGCCCCGCCCACCTGCCGGAACGGGTCAATGCCTGCAAGGCGTTCAACCTTTTTTAACAGGCTTCGACAGGCTTCGACAGGCTTCGACAGGCTCAGCCTGACCACTAAGTTTATAATAAAGTCCCGTATTTTGAAGTGGGAAATATCAGTTACAGGGAAATAGAAAATCTATGCGATATTCAAATTAAGCGTAATTTAGCAATTGCAAATTAAACAAGTCATTATGAAACAAAAACACAACCTACGCTTCACGGTTATCCTTATTGCAATCCTATTGGCAATGGCCCCTTCCGGCCTTGCACAAAAAAAGAAAAACAAGAAAAAGGACAAAGAAAAAGCCGTTCCGGTTTTTGTGGACGGGGAAGCACAGGTTGTTCCCGGATTTGACACACCCGATGAATGGATCCGGCACGACCTGTGGGTGGAAACAGAATTTGATACTGATGGCGATGGAAAACCCGACCGTATGCACGTAGATGTTACCCGGCCTTTTCAAACCGACACCGACAGCCTGAAACTTCCGGTGATTTACATTTCAAGCCCATATTTCTCAGGCGTTGCTGCCGATTCCAAAGAATTTTATTGGGACGTAAGGCACGAATTGAATACTGTTCCACCTCCGCACAAACACCCGGCCCCAATTAAACGCCGGGGGACGAGGCCCATTATTTCCACATCGCATACAAAAACATGGATCCCGCGCGGATACATTGTGGTCCATTCCTCCTCGCCAGGAACAGGTTTGTCAGATGGCTCGCCCACGGTTGGAGGAGACAACGAATCCCTCGCGCCCAAGGCCGTTATCGACTGGTTATGCGGACGGGCAAAAGGCTATACCGAGCGAGATGGCAAGGAAGAAGTGAAAGCCTATTGGTCAACCGGGAAAGTGGGGATGACCGGAACTTCCTACAATGGAACTTTACCGTTGGCAGCCGCAACCACCGGCGTTGAAGGACTGGAAGCCATTATCCCCATTTCCCCCAACACCTCTTATTATCACTATTACAGATCAAATGGGCTGGTAAGGCATCCGGGAGGTTATCTCGGTGAAGATGTGGATGTCCTTTACGACTTTATCCATAGTGGTGACGAATCAAAACGAGCATACAGTGACTCCATCGTAAGGGACGGTGAAATGGCAAGGGGACAGGACAGGGTAACGGGCGATTACAACGATTTTTGGGCCGGGCGCGATTACCTGAACGACATGGAACCCATGAAAGCGGCTTTACTGATGTCGCATGGTTTCAACGATTGGAACGTAATGCCCGAGCACAGCCTGCGGATTTACGAAGCCGCAAAAGCAAAGGGTATCCCTGCACAGATTTACTACCATCAGAACGGGCATGGCGGCCCGCCTCCCATGAAAATGATGAACCGTTGGTTCACCCGGTATTTGTTTGGTGTGGAAAACGGTGTGGAAAATGACGCCAAAGCCTGGATCGTGCGCGAACATGACAAAAGGGCAAACCCCACGGCCTATGAAGATTATCCAAACCCGGAAGCATCCGATGTTGTTTTGTACCTGAAAGCCGGTGCGCCCGGTCAGGGGGAGTTAAGCACAGTCCCGTCAGAAAACCAGGGCACGGAAACTTTGGTCGATAACTTTTCTTTTTCGGGAACAACGCTGGCAAAAGCTGAATTCACAAACCACCGGTTAATTTATGTAACCCCAAAACTTACAAAGGAAATCCACATTTCGGGGAAAGCCCGTATTACCATTAAACTGGCAAGCAGCAAGCCCGCTGCCAATCTTTCGGTCTGGTTGGTTTCCCTGCCCTGGACGGAAAGGAGAAAAGCAAAAATCACCGAAAACCTTATTACACGGGGCTGGGCCGACCCACAGAACTATCGTTCCCTTACCGAAAGCGAGCCACTGGTTCCGGGGGAATTCTACGAAATGACTTTCGACCTACAGCCCGATGACCAAATAATCCCGGCCGGACAGCAAATCGGGTTGATGATTTTTTCGAGCGACCGCGATTTCACCCTTTGGCCCGATCCGGGAACGGAATTGACCATTGACCTTGATGCTACAAAGTTGGTTATTCCGGTTGTTGGTGGGAACGAAGTGCTTAATGCAGCTATTGGTGAATAATTGAAATATAATTCAACTAAATTATTTACCTAATAAATACAATCAAACCATTTTGTAGCAATCATGGTCCAATTCAAATAGTTGAAAAAAATTACAGGTCAATCCTAAAAAAATCTAATCCCATTCTATGAGTTTCAACAAATACAGCAACGCCTTCCTTTTTTCCCTATTGATTATCATAACATCATCGTGTTGGGATTCAAAGTGGAAAGGGCAGGATGCCATGGAGAAAGTGAACACGCAGATCGTCCCCATCCAGGAACAGGTGAATAAAACCTATGATCTGGGAAAGGGGATTCACAGCTCCAATGAGTTTGCCGGTGCAAGGTTGAACGGAATGGTGTTGAGCAATGACACTCTTATCACGGCTTTGATAACACCGGAAAACACACCCATCAACCAAAGTCCCTGGTACGCTTTTAAAATATGGTCGGAAAACCAACAGGATATTTACCTTAAACTCACTTACCTGTTTGGGGCAAAGCACCGGTATTACCCGAAATTGAGCCATGATGGGAAAAACTGGCAGAGGCTTGATTCTGCAAATTACATTTTAGGAAATATTGAGAAAAAGAAAAACGACAGGTTATTGCCCGATGACATCACAATGAAAATTTCAATTGGCCCGGATACCTTGTGGATTTCAGCACAAGAAATCTTGACTTCCAAGAACGCAAATACCTGGATGGATACTTTGGCAAAAAAGCCTTTTGTTTCCATGGCCCAAATCGCAACAAGCCACCAAGGCCGAGCCATCAATATGCTCAAAATCGGCAACAGTGACGATAAAAGGATGGTCATGGTTTTATCGCGCCAACACCCTCCCGAGGTTTCCGGTTACCTTGCCATGCGATCTTTTGTGGAGGTTCTTGCAGGCGAAAGCGAAACAGCTACAAAATTCAGGGAGATGTACAATACGTATGTTGTCCCGATGATGAACCCGGACGGTGTTGACAACGGCCATTGGCGAAGCAATGCACAAGGGGTTGACCTGAACCGTGACTGGCAGGAATTCAATCAACAGGAAACATCTGCTATCAGGGATTTCATGCAAAAGAAAGTTTTAAGCACGGGTGGCAAATTTTATTTGGGAATTGATTTCCATTCGACCTTTGAAGATATTTATTACACGATAGACCCGGAATTGAAAGGGAACATGCCCGGGTTGGTTACCGCAATGATTGACTCCATGAGTCTGTTGATCGGTGATCCCGAGCCCAATATCCGTCCCCGTTCGGATGATGAGGTGAGGATCAGCTCCCGGACTTTTTTCTTTTTTGAGCTTGGTGCAGAAGCCCTTGTTTATGAAGTGGGCGATGAAACACCGAGGGATTTATTAAAAAGGAAAGGGGAAGTGGCTGCAAGGAAGATGATGGAATTTATGGTCAGATGAATTGGATTATTTTGAATTTAATGAAAGAAACAAACATTACAATTATCCGGTAATAGGCTACCGCTCTTTCAGGGCTTGTTCTGCCGTTAATATTTCCGTAGGGCTTCGCCCCATGGTACTGCTACTATCCCTTTGGGGTTACTTAACTTATACAATAACGTTTTAACAAAACTACCTTTTGAATTTACCTGTAATCCAGAGACATAACTTTGTTTTACTCATTCCTCAAATTCACAACACAACAAGCATACAAAGCCGCAGTCTCTGTGCGCAAACGGCTATTGCCAAGGCTTACGGGTTTAAAACCATG
>JAJRTT010000397.1 GCA_024278155.1 Bacteroidota bacterium
TCCTGATTACATCGGATATGGTGAGTGCGGGAAAAACTTTTTGTGCCATTAACCTCGCATCCATTTTTGCACTTTATGGCAAAAAGACACTTTTGATGGGATTTGACCTTCGGAAACCAAAAATTTATAAATACTTTGGTTTGAACAACAACGAAGGGATCAGCTCTTTCCTTATCAATAAAAGCAAATTTGAAGATATCATCCAAACCTCGCCCATCGACAACCTCGATATTATCATGGCTGGGCCGGTACCGCCCAACCCTTCGGAATTGATCGCCACCGAAAAGACCGACCTGATGTTTAAGAAACTGAAGGAGATATATGACTTTATTATCATTGATACCCCTCCTGTAGGATTGGTCACCGATGCATTCCTCCTGATGAAATATACCGATGCCAATCTGTTTATCGTAA
Organism: Bacteroidota bacterium; assembly: GCA_024278155.1. GTDB lineage: Bacteria > Bacteroidota > Bacteroidia > Bacteroidales > JAADJA01 > JAADJA01. Next base: position 415 of record JAJRTT010000397.1, read on the forward strand.
GACAGAACTACACCAATAAAAAAGTATTTGGTTCGATCATGAGCGATATCGAAAAAAGGGATTTTGAAAATATCAGCATCCTTATCAATGACGTGAAACTCACCAAAAACTCATATGGTTACGGATATGGTTATGGATATGGTTACGGTTATGGCTATGGTTATGGATATGGTTACGGTTATGGTTATGGTTATGGATATTATTCGGACGATAAATCCATGGAAAAAGACTCAACCATAAAACGTATCTTTAAAGACACCTAATCTGTGAGTTTAAGCCTTTTTCTTAATCTTGACCATCTCCTGTGAGCAATACGTGAATTCCCTAACTTTCATATTTTATTGGAGCGGAGGGTTAGGGCTTCGGTACGAGCTTAGCCAAAGGGCGATATGACTACAAACCAAGGGTTCAAAAGTGATTCTTTATTGTACAATAATTCACTTTTTGTGTCATTGTTCAAAATATTGCCCCCGGCAAACTTCACGACAGCATGGCCGGCAGCAGTATCCCATTCCATGGTTGGGGCAAAACGGGGATAAACATCTGCCGTTCCTTCGCCAACCATACAAATTTTCAAGGAACTTCCTTTGGAGAGAATGGAAATCCCTGAATGTGTCTTTTTTAGGTCATTGATAAATCCCTCTGTTTCGGAAGTCATATGCGATTTACTGGCAACAACAGTAAAAGCCCTCCCAACATCTTTTTCGGGAATCGAATTGGCTTTTGAAAACAATTCATCCATTGAAGATGATGAATCCCCTTCCAAAACATTTTCAATTTTCATGGAAGCCGTTTCCACACTTCCAAAATATAAATCCTTTAAAACCGGGGCAAAAACCACTCCCCCAATTACTTTTTGCCGGTGGATCAAGGCCACATTGATGGTAAACTCACCATTCCTTTTAATAAACTCCTTCGTTCCATCAAGTGGATCGACCATCCAAAAATATTCCCACTTGCGCCTTTCCTCAAAAGCAACTTCTTTGCCCTCTTCACTTAAAACAGGTATTCCCGTTTTTTCAAGATAAGAAGAAATAATATCGTTCGAGGCCGTATCTGCCACGGTCAACGGAGATCTGTCACTTTTCAAAATAAAATCAAAATCATTCTTATAGATTTCCAATACCTTGAAACCTGCTTCTATGGACGCCTTAAGGGCGATTTCGAGCAATTTTCTTATTTCTTTGTTTTCCAAAACTAATAGATATAATAATAATACAAAATGAAAACGGCCACAAACATATAAATAAAAGTCAAGGGAAGCCCTATCTTCATATAATCTTTAAACGAATAGCCGCCCGGCCCATACACCATCAGGTTGGTTTGATAACCAATGGGCGTAATAAAATTGGCCGCTGCCGCAAATGCAACGATCAAAATAAATGGCAAAGGCGGCAAGCCCATGTTGATGGCAGCCGAAACCGATATGGGGAAGATAATGGCCGCTGCGGCCTTATTGGTAATATAGGAAGCCAATAAATTCGTGATCATAAAAATACCAAACAACATCCCGAGAGCCCCAAAAGGCTTGAAAACCGAAATGATGAAATTGGCAATGATATCCGCCATTCCTGTTTTGACCATTGCCGTCCCAAGGGCAAGTGAAAGGACAATGATAATGGCAAGGTTATAATCAATGGCCTTGGGAATATCTTTTGGCGAGGCTATTTGTAGGAATTGGATCAGGATCATGACGATAATAAGTGCCATGAAAAGTGATACATATCCCAGGCCCGACATAATAATGGCCGCAGCCAATCCTCCAAACAAAACCGCCACCTGGTACCATTTTAGCTTTCTGAATTCCCTTATCTTTGAAATCAGGTAAAAGTCATTGGTGTCCACCGACCTCTTTGAAAAGTCATCGCCCGCAAGCAGTAAAAGCACATCCCCGGCTTTCAGCTCGACCATACCGATTTTCCCCGATATTTTTTCACCGTTTCGATGTACTGCCAAAATAGCGGCGTCATATTTTCCACGAAAACCTGCCTGCCTCACTGTTTTATCAATAAAAGTCGAATTATGGGAAACCACTATCTCGACCACTTCGGTATGCGTTCTTTTTGCGAACATCCCAACCTGGGTCAAAGCAAGCCCCATCTGTGAGTTCACCATTTCCGCAATGGTTTCCGTATCACCGGCAAACATCAACACATCATCTTCCCTTAA
>JAJRTT010000398.1 GCA_024278155.1 Bacteroidota bacterium
CAGCTTCATCTTTCCGGATTGTCCAGCCTTTTAGGTTTTTGTTGGAAGAAACAATTTGGTTGGCAAGATGGATGGCCGTTCCACTGGGCTTGTCCAGTTTGTGGATATGGTGGATCTCTTTCATGCCAACGGCATAGTTCCCTTGTTGTCCCATTAATTCCGCGAGCTTTCGGTTCACTTCAAAAAAGATATTTACACCGATACTGAAATTGGAAGCGGTAAAGAGGGTTCTGCCTTGCTCCATGCGAAGCTTATGGATTTCCCCCTTGTTATTGTCCCAGCCCGTTGTCCCAGATACAATTGGGATTTCAGATTCAAAGCACCGCAATATATTTTGAACGACCACATCGGGTTGGCTGAAATCAATCACTATATCTGAATTGCTTATCTCTGTTTGGAATTTTGACCAATCCTTTTCAGTGTCGGTAACCGCACTTATTTGGTGTTTTCTCTCCAGGGCAATTTTCTCGATTTCCCTGCCCATTTTCCCATATCCCGAAATTGTTATCCTCATTTTTTAAAAATATCTTCCAAGTTGATTTCCAGGTCATCAAATATGCTTACTTTAATTTTCATATCGCCCGCGTACATCCCGTTAAGCTGGTATTTGCCCTTTTCGTCCAAAACAAAAACACTGATGTTTTCATCGTTTGGGTTTACCGTCCAATATTCCTTAACGCCGGATTCCTCATAAATTTTAAATTTATCGACTAAATCCTTTTTTGATGTGGACGGGGAGAGTATCTCGACGATTAAATCGGGTGCACCAAGGCATCCCCTGTCATCTAATTTTGCAGGGTCGCAAACAACACATATATCGGGTTGGACAACGGTATAAATCTTATCGTTAGCTTTTGCACTATTGCTTTTGGGAAGACGGACATCAAATGGGGCATTGAAAACTTGACAAGGCTCTTTATTCGACAAGTGTACCCATAAAAAATATAGGATTTGCCTCGAAATCTGTTGATGTTTCCTGGCCGGGGCAGGTGTCATAAGATGTACAAAACCGTTTATCAGTTCCCGTCTTTTATCATCGAGCCACGTAAGGTAATCGGCATAAGTGTACCTTTTGTCTTGTGAGAGTTGGATGGTGTCCATGATTTGATTTTTTCACAAAGTTAACAATAATTGCCCAAATTGGAAAACCAATAAAGCAATTAGAAACGAAGGCTGAATTTTATCCCCGAAACAGGTTTGTTCCCGATTGCATAAGGGTTGAACATGGGCTGTACATTGAGCGAGAGGTCTTCGCCCACGTCCCAGGTCAAGAGGTGGGCATCTACCGTGGCATCTGCCATTTGCAAAAGATACCATAATCCCGTTAGGATATAGGACAGGTCGCGGTTTCGCCGGTGGAAGTTTTTTGATTCCAATAAAAAATTTGTACTGTACAAATCCTCATATTCATTTATGGGAGGCTCTTTCTCATCTTCTGGCAATGCATCGTTTGCAAGGGAATGCAAATAAGCTTTTCGGTATTCTTTGTATTCCCTGTTGTTGAAACTTATGAAATAGATCAGTGTCCCAAAACCGGCATAAACAATGGGGATCTTCCAGTATTTTTTATTGTATGCTTGTCCAAGGCCCGGAAGCATCATGGCATAAATCGTTGCTTTTTTTGGGGAGTGTTGATAATATGCAGAGTCGTGCTGTATCTCCGGCATTTCACTAACAATCGTGTCAGCGGTAAGCTCAACTTGCGCAATCCATGATGTCCCAAAGCTTGCCATAATGAAAAACAAGGGGAAAAACACTTTGAACGGAAGTGCGGGTTTATGTGAAAGTAGGGCTTTCATTGTTCTATTTTCCGAGGATTGAAATGATTTTTTCAAATTCGTTTTCCGATTTGAAGGGGATAACGATGCTCCCTTTTCCTTTATTGTTCCTGCGGATTTCAACAGGTGTTTCCAATTGGACAGACAATTCGCCCTTCACTCTTTTATACTTTTCGGGTAGTGTGGTTTTTTGTTTTGCAGCTATTTTAGCTGTTCCGTTTATCTCCTTTGCCCTTTTTTCTACCTGTCGTACCGATAGCTGGTTGTCAAATATCTCTTTCAAGATTTGTAATTGGACAGCCTCATTGTCAATGTTGATAATGGCGCGTGCATGTCCCATGCTGATCCGGTTGTCCCGCAGGGCAATCTGAACGGCTGGGGGCAATTTTAAAAGGCGGATAAAGTTGGAAACCGTTGTCCGGTTTTTCCCGACCCTTTCGCTCAATTCTTCAATGGTGATCTTGCATTCATCAATCAATCTTTGGTAACTGATCCCCACGTCCAGTGAATTCAGGTTTTCACGGTGTATGTTTTCGATGAGGGCCATTTCGAGCATTTGTTGATCGTTGGCAACCCTTATGAATGTGGGTATCGCATCGAGCCCTGCCAATTTAGAAGCCCTGAACCGCCTTTCACCGGAAATGAGTTGGTATTTGTCATAACCCAATTTTCTTACCGTTACCGGCTGGATGATCCCCTGGGTCTTGATTGAAGCAGCGAGTTCTTCAAGTGCCTCCTGCTCAAAATTGTTCCTTGGCTGAAATGGATTGGCTTCGATCTTATCGAGTGAAATGGTGGCAATGGCACCGGCAACATAGTTCCCCGATATGTCACGTGATGTGATGTCGGTATCAGGGCTTTCCAGAATGGCACTGAGTCCGCGGCCAAGGGCAGATTTCTTAGTTTTCATTGATGATGTCAATTTGTTTTTCGGATTGATTGATGCCCGTCATTTTATTCTTTTGCAAAATCTCACGTGCCAGGTTCAGGTAATTGATTGCCCCCGTACTGTTGGCATCATGCATGATAATTGTTTCCCCATAACTCGGGGCTTCTCCAAGGCGTGTGTTCCTGTGGATAATGGTGGAAAAAACCATTTGTTGAAAGTGTGTTTTTACTTCTTCAACAACCTGCCGTGCAAGACGGAGGCGTTGATCGAACATGGTCAGTAGAATCCCTTCAATGTCCAAATCGGGGTTTAACCGTGACTGAACGATTTTGATGGTATTCAATAATTTGCCCAAACCCTCAAGGGCGAAATACTCGCATTGTACCGGGATAATGACCGAGTCGGCGGCAGTTAGGGCGTTTACCGTAACCAAACCCAATGATGGCGAGCAATCGATGATAATAAAGTCGTAATTATCCTTGATCCGTGCGATTACCTTTTTCATCATCTTTTCCCTGTTGGGCAAATTGATCATCTCTATTTCGGCGCCCACCAGATCGATATGGGCCGGGAGCAGGTCCAGGTTAGGGGTTTCTGTTTTCAGGATAATATTGTTCGGGTCAACGTCGTCAATAATACATTCGTAAATACTGGTCTTGATATTGCGAGGGTCAAAGCCAACGCCTGATGTGGCATTCGCCTGTGGGTCCGCATCAATGATGAGGGTTTTGTATTCCAGGATGGCAAAGCTGCCGGCAAGGTTAATGGCACTTGTGGTTTTTCCCACACCCCCTTTTTGATTCGCAATTGAAATGACTTTTCCCATGAATTTTATCGTTATGAATTGGACATCAATTTGAATCGCAAAGGTACAACTTAAAGCCCCATCCACCCGAAAGAAAATATTAACAATCGAAGCGGGAATGTTAATATTCCCGGATCTGTCTTTCCCTTATTGGTTGCCTTGGGAAAAAAGACGTTTTGCTTGAAACCAGCCTGAGTTGCCCAGCCTGAATTGCCCAGCCCTTCAGGGCTGGGGCTGGGGCTGGGAACAAAAAAGGCCGTTCCCTCACAGGAACAGCCTTTTAATTCTATTTTACAAAAAGACTACTCTTTTGTTTCTTCCTCCGAAGTATCCGAGCCGAGGTCTTCAAATTCGATGTCAGTATGAGGATCGGCAACTGGTGCTGGTGCTTCCTCTGCTGGTTTTGTTTCAACTACTGCCTCTTCCTCCGGGATTTTTCCTGTTTGGATAAATTCGATGGCAACGTGCAGCCCGTTGGCAAATTTGTCAAAGTCTTCCTTATAAAGGAACAACTTATGTTTCTCATAGTAAAATTTCCCCTGTTCATTGTTGAACCTTCTTTTACTTTCGGTAATCGTCAGGTAATACTCGTCCGACCGCGTTGCTTTTACGTCAAAGAAATAAGTCCTTTTTCCAGCCCTTACAGTTTTGGAAAAGATCTCTTCACGTACATTTCCTTGATCTTTGTTTTCTAACTCTTCCATGCTTGTTCCAGTTGTTTTATTTAAAAATTGAATCGCAAATATATGCAAATATTAATATCAAACGCAAAAAAATGAAAATTATGATTGAAAGATTTATTGTGGGACATTTATTGGAAAAGCCTATTTTTGGCAAAAAAATAATTTATTATGAAAAAATACAGTTTGATTCTCGTTTTCTTCTTCTTTTTGTGCCAGGGGATATTTGCCCAAAACGGCCAACTTAAAAGAACCCAAAATACTTTCAATCCTCAACAAACTGGAACTGTGGAAAACCAACAATCTTTCAAAGTCTCCTCTGATTGGGAAATGGATTTTGAGGACATCGAAAACTTTTCACTGGAATTTAACCCATGGACAGCAATTGATGGCGACCTGGGTCAAACCTATGGCATTACAGATGTTTCTTTTCCCCATTCCGAAGAAGCAATGGCGTATATCGCTTTTAACCCGTCCAGCACAAGCCCTTCCCTTGAAAATGACGCGGCCTTACAAGCCCATGGTGGTGAAAAGTTTGGCGCATGTTTTTCTTCGGTTCCCCCAAAAACGAATAACGATTGGCTTATTTCGCCCCAATTGGTCCTGGGAAGCAATTCCTCCGTTTCTTTCTACGTGAAATCCTATACCAACCAATATGGCCTGGATAAGTATGAAGTTGCCGTTTCGACAACCGGAAACGAGATGGCTGATTTTACGGCAATAACAGAAGTCATGGAAGCCCCGTCAGGCGAATGGACGGGCAAAACCATTGGCCTTGGCGATTTTGACCATGATACGGTATATATTGCCATCCATTGTGTTTCGGAAGATAATTTTATCTTTATGATCGATGATATTTCAATTAATACAACACTTGGGATTGCTGACCAGGATGCCATAAAAATGAAAGTGTTCCCCAATCCGGTGTCGGAAACTGTTTTTGTAGAAGCTGAAGAAATCATTCTGGACATTGAAGTTGCAGATAATACAGGACGTTTGCTTATCAGTGAAAGTTTTAACAAAAGAAAGGTGTCCCTGAACATTTCAGGGTTGGCAACTGGTATTTATTTTCTGAGACTTACAACGGAAAAGGGCTCTATTGTCAGGAAAATCAGGAAATTTTAACCCTAGCTATTCTGCCGGAATGTGCTTGCATTTTGCAATTGCGATAAAAGAGGACAAATTGTTGGGGGCTATCCCCGTTCCTTATTTGTTGAAAGCCGTTGAAGGCAAGGCGTTTTACGAGGTGCAATTTCAAATCAATGAAGTGGGAGCACTTGCCGGTACTGATTTGGGGCAGCAATGGGCCAAAGATATCGTGGGGCTGTGCCAGGAGTTCAATGTTGCTTCCCTGAACAAACGGTTCAACAAAAACAAAACAAAGATAGGGTTTCCCGAATATGTCAAAAGCATTGAAAAACCTGCCCTGAACCTGATTTTGAAATACATCGACGGGGTAAAGGTGAAAATCTACGATTTGGTTTTTTTACATACGCCGCTTATCTTTTTTATGGAAGACAGGTGGGACAACGTACATGCTGAAAACCTGCTAACTGTTTCCGAGTTGTATGCAAACGTTAAGTTTAGGTTCAGGAAAAAGGACAAGGCCCTGCATTATGGCTTAAACCTGTTTCATGGTGGAAACAAGTTGGATATGCTGGGTTCGGGCTTGCTTGTGCTCACCAATAAGAAGCCTTGTTTCTTATACAACAAGCAAATTGTCCGTTTTGCCGAGGGAAGTGGCTTTAATGGCAATAAAATAAAGCCTTTTCTTTCCAAGAAGGAAATTGTGGTGGGGGAACGTCTGGAAGGTATGTTTTTCGAAAAATTCCTGAAAGCGGCCGTGAGGGATTTTGATTATGAAATCGAAGGTTTTGAGCTTAGGGAAATCCCTGTAAAAATACGGCCGGTACTTGAAATCAGTAAAAGTATATTTGGGGATATTGTCCTTGCCCCGGTTTTTTGGTACAATAACAAAAAGGTGCCGTTTTATTCAAAACAGGAAATTTTTATTGATGTTTTGGGAAAACATGGCCGATATTTTCTTGAAAGCATGAACCGTGAACCGGTTTTTGAACGGGAAATGATTTCCCGGTTACTTGGTTTGGGGTTACTTGAAAAAGGGGGCTATTTTGTTTATAAGCCTGGGATAGCCGATGATTATTTGTTTACCGAATACTTCTCCCATATTTTACCGGAAGTTAAGGAAATTGGCTTTGAAGTGGAAAACAATCTGTTTGCCAGAAAGCTAAACCCTTCAAAACCCGAATTTTCCCTGGTGTCAAAACAACAACAGGACTGGTTCGATTTATATATAAACGTTCGGTTTGGAAATTATGAATTTGAGTTTGAAAACCTGAAATACCATATCCTGAACAAAATCAAGGAATTTGAGCTCCCCGATGCCAGTATCGCCCTTATCCCTGATGCCTGGTTCGCCGAACTGGCTTTTTTTGCCAAAAAGCTTGATGGCAACAACAAGGTTTCTATCCATAGGAGCAATTACAACTTGCTGAGTGAAAATGGCTTGATAAAACCGGGGAAGGCTTTCTTTAAGAAAGTTCATGCAATTGATGTCGATAACCCTGTTCCATTGCCAAAAAAAACAATCGCAAGTTTGAGGGGCTATCAGAAGAATGGTTTTCGATGGATATATAATTTTACCCAGAACAAATATGGTGTATGCCTTGCCGATGAAATGGGACTTGGGAAAACATTGCAGGTGCTAACGGTCCTGCAAAAGTTTTATGAAGGTAAAAGAATAGGCGGCCTTGATGCCGGGTCAAGCGGTGCCCAGCTTTCTTTGTTTGGGGATTTGCCTGATGGGGGAGAGGCCACTGAACCTTCCCTTATCGTTGTGCCCCGATCACTGGTTTTTAACTGGATAGATGAATTGAACAAGTTTGCGCCCGATCTGAACTATTCCGTTTACCATGGTAAAGACCGGGAAACCGACCTTGAGCAGGCCATGAGGGAAAAACAATTGATAATTACGACTTATGGCATCGTAAGGCAGGACATTGGCATTTTGGGCGAATATCGTTTTGCCTACCTTGTCCTGGACGAAAGCCAGGCAACAAAGAACCCCGGATCAAAAGTTTACAGGGCGGTAACACAGTTGTGCGCTAATTTCAAGATTGCCATGACCGGGACACCATTTGAAAACAACCTGGTTGATGTTTGGTCACTTATGGATTTTTTGAACCCGGGGATACTCGGTAACCTTTCTTATTTCAAAAAAGAGTTCATCAAAAAAATCGGTTTTGACGGGAACTCCGCCGAAACATTGGAGCTTAAAAGGATTATCTCCCCTTTTGTCCTGAAAAGGCAGAAACAAACCGTTGCAAAAGAGTTGCCCGAAAAAATTGAGCAGGTCATTTATTGTGAAATGGATGAAGAACAGGCAGATATGTACGAGAATGAAAAATCGGCCATTCGGAACAAACTGCTTTTTCATGTGGCCAACAAAAAATACATCAATGCCCTGTCAATCTTGAACCACTTGCGCCAAATAGCGCTCCACCCAAAGTTGGTTGATGCGGTGAGCAACATAGGCTCTGGGAAATATAGCAGCATCGTCTCCTTTATTGAAAACCTGCTCGAACAGGGTGATAAGTTCCTTGTTTTCTCCTCTTTCGTAAAGCACCTCGAAATTTACAAGGCCTATTTCGAGGAAAACAATATCAAATATTCCATGCTTACGGGCAAAGATGTAAACCGTAAGGGAATTGTGGATGGCTACCAAAACAATGAAGACATAAAACCTTTTCTTATCTCCATCAAGGCCGGTGGGACGGGCCTCAATATCACTTCCGCGAATTATGTCCTCATCATCGATCCCTGGTGGAACCCTTTTGTGGAGGACCAAGCCATCGATAGGGCACATCGGATAGGGCAGGCTAAAACCGTGTTTGTTTACCGGTTTATCGTAAAAGGGAGCATTGAGGATAAAATAGCCCAACTTCAGAAAAGCAAGCGTAAACTTGGTGAGGGCTTGTTTGGCCAAGGCATTGGAAAAGCCATGACATCGGAAGATTTTATAGGATTGTTGAAATAAGACGTACACCGTTTTTTTATAATTTTGCAAAAAAAAATCAGGCTTGGAAAATTTTATTGACAAAGATGTTTTTCGGAGGATAGCTTCAGCGGCAGATGAACTGGGCATCCCTGCTTATGTTGTGGGTGGTTATGTGCGCGATATGGTGATGGGGCGCAAAAGTACCGATATTGATGTGGTGGCTGTGGGAAGTGGTATTGACCTGGCACAGAAAACCGCCGAAAAACTGGATGTGGAAACCCATGTGAACATCTTCAGGAATTTTGGAACGGCCATGATAAAATACAAGGGTGAGGAAGAATGGATCCTTGAATTTGTAGGGGCAAGGAAGGAGTCCTATAGAAGGGATTCCCGAAAACCCATCGTGGAAGATGGTACTTTGGAGGATGATCAGAACCGTCGTGATTTCACCATTAATGCCCTTGCCATTGGCCTGAACAAAGATATATTTGGTAAACTGATCGATTCATTTGGTGGCCTGAAAGATATTGAGGATAAAATAATCCGTACACCCCTGAAGCCGGGAATAACTTTTTCGGATGATCCCTTGCGGATGATGCGGGCAATCCGTTTTGCCACACAGCTTGGTTTTAGGATTGAAGAAAACACCTATAAGGCACTTTCGGAAAACGGCGAGAGGATTTCCATCGTATCCAAAGAAAGGATCATGGATGAACTGAACAAGATCATCCTCTCCCCAAAGCCTTCTGCCGGTTTTAAATTATTGGAAGAAACCGGGTTGTTGAAGCGTATTTTTCCTGAAATGCAGGATTTGAAAGGTGTTGAGATCATTGACGGGAAAGGGCACAAGGATAATTTTTATCACACGCTGAAAGTGTTGGATAACCTTGCAGGGAAATCGGATGATCTGTGGTTGAGGTGGGCTGCTATTTTACATGATATTGCCAAACCTGCGACAAAACGCTTTGACCCGAAAACCGGCTGGACATTCCATGGCCATGAATTTGTCGGGGCGAAAATGGTTTCCCGGATTTTCCGGAAATTGAAATTGCCCTTGAACGATAAAATGGTTTTTGTGAAGAAAATGGTGGCCTTGCACTTGAGGCCCATCATCCTTTCCGAAAGCATCGTTACCGACTCGGCCGTGAGAAGGCTCTTGTTTGAAGCAGGCGAAGATATTGATGATTTGATGAAGCTGTGCGAAGCGGATATTACTTCCAAGAACAAACAGAAGGTAAGGCGGTTCTTGAAGAATTTTAAAATCGTGCGGCAAAAACTTATCGAGATTGAAGAGAAAGACCGCCTGCGGAATTGGCAACCGCCCATTACCGGTGAGGTAATCATAAATACATTTGGATTGAAACCAGGGCCAGCAATTGGTGAAATCAAGACGGCTATCAGGGAGGCCATTCTTGATGGGAAAATAAAAAATGATTTTGATGAAGCTTATAAATATATGGTGGAAATAGGGAAGGGGAAGGGCTTTGAAGTTGAGGGGTAAGGATTGTGCAGCAATGTTTAACATTTATTGAATATAGGCTGACCCTCATCCGTCACATGACATCTGCCAGACAAAAAATCTCCAATTTTTCCTTGCATAATAAAAATATTTGTAACTTTATCTCGAGAAAATAAAGAAGCTATGCACATCTACAAATTTAGGCTGCTGAGCGCAGAAAATGACGAATTCGTCAGGGATATCGAAATCAAGGCGAATCAAACATTTAAGGATTTTCACGATATTATTACACAATGCGTGAAAATGGACGGCAATGAACTTGCATCCTTCCATATATGTGACCAAAGCTGGGCAAAACACAAAGAAGTCACCCTTCTTGACATGAGAATGGGGATGGGTGACGTGGACGCAGATGATGAAACGCCTGGCCAGATCGAGGAAATATTTTTAATGGAGGATTCCCGTATAAGCGATTTTATTGAAGAGCCCCATCAACGGATGGTTTATGAATACGATTTCCTGGATATGACCACTTTGTTTATTGAGCTAACGGGCGTATGGAAGTTGAAGGACGAAGGTATTGTTTATCCAATGTGCACACATAGCGAGGGTGAACTTGCGACACAGCCGGTCCCCCGGGTAATCGAAGAAGAAGATAGTGAAATGACCGAAGAATTGCTCGCTGATTTTGACGAGTTGCTGGATGATACATTTGAGTACAAAGGGGATAACCCCGGCGACTTTTATTAAGTTTTCATTTTTTTTTAGTTTAAGTTGTTGTTGACAATTTTCGTTGCAATATTATTTTAATTGCAGTCAAAAAAAATGTTCAATAAGTAACATACGATAACCAATAAACAAGTATAGAAGCTGTCAGTGTTAAGTCAATGTTAAATTGAAGTAGGCTAATTAGTTCATCGGATGACTGAGCAATGGAATTTATGGCAAAACCGAAGATTTGTGAAGCTTTAATGATGAGTCATCCAATGAGCAGCGATTTTTTTTGACAGCGGTATTATTGTAATTTGCAAATTCTAACCTTAAAAGACACCTTATTGAAAAACACCCTTATCGTGATCCTTGGCCCTACCGCCATTGGCAAAACCGGGTTTGCCATTGAAATTGCCCAATATGTACAGGCCGAAATCATTTCCTGTGATTCCCGGCAATTTTATAAGGAATTAAAGATTGGTGTTGCCGCCCCAACCACTGAAGAAATGAATGCCGTAAAACACCATTTTGTTGGGCAGCTTTCCATTTTGGATTATTACAATGTCTCAAAATTTGAAAATGAGGTGATCGCTTTTCTCGGGGATTACTTCAAAGCCCATCAATATGCTGTAATGACAGGTGGTTCGGGTTTGTATATTGATGCTGTTTGCAAAGGGATCGATGAATTACCAGATGCCGGTGAACGTTTGAGGAATGAATTGAAAGACAGATTGGAAAAGGAAGGCTTGCCTTCGCTGATCGGACAATTGAAAGAGCTTGACCCTGAATATCATAAAATCGTGGATTTAAACAACCCCAACCGGATTACCCGTGCATTGGAAGTTTGCTTAGCCACCGGAAAACCTTATTCCCAACTAAGGAACAACAATCCTGTAAAACGTGATTTTGAAATCATCAAAATTGGGTTGAACCGCCCAAGGGAAGAACTGTTTGAAAATATAGGGCTCCGTGTGGACAAAATGGTGGAAGAAGGATTGCTTGACGAGGTAAAAGGCTTGAACGAATTTCGACACCTGAACGCATTGAACACGGTGGGTTATAAAGAAACCTTCCAGTATCTTGAAGGGAACTACACCCTGACACAAGCCATCGAAAAAATAAAAACCAACACCCGCCGTTATGCAAAACGCCAATTGACATGGTTCAAACGGGACAAGGATATTCATTGGTTCCATCCTGATGATTTAGGTGAGGTCGTAAATTTATTACATACATAAATCAACATAGATAAAAACGGCACGATCAGTTCAAGGCAAAATAACAGCAACGAATTACCGCATAGCGGTTAAGAATCGCAACACAATAATACGAAGGGGGAACAAGCAAGTTGGATTAAGTTTCTTGCAATTCATTGATCCCCTGCGGGGAAATAGAAATATCAGAGCCGGATCCCAGTAAATTATTTATTCCACAATCATTTTCCTTGTAATCGGCCCTTCATCCGAAGAAACGGTATAAAAATACATTCCTGGATTTAACATCGAACCATAGATCACGATTTTATGATTGCCCGGGTCCTTGATCCCCAGATTCAATCCATAAACCCTTTCACCCCTCATATTTGTTATTTCAAGATTTAAGTTGTCCTGCTTGTTTAAATGAACATATATGATGGATTTTTTTGTGAAAGGGTTTGGGGTGTTTTGGCTTACTTCAATATTGGTCAAAGGGTCATCTGTTTCGTTGATTCCTGTTGTAATATCTGTTTTCATATAGCGGTTAAGGTTTTCGGTATAAGCTTGTGCGCCATAAAGTGCCAATCCCGGCTCATTGTCCAACTGATAAGTCAAATGATATACGGGCCAATTAAAATTATCTCCCCCGGAGGCTGTGGCCAACGAAGGGAAAACACATTCATCAAACTGATGGCTTTGGCCTGCGGTTAAATCCGTGAAGGAACCCCATGTTTCGCCTCCGGATGCGGAGACACGTTGCCATAAATGCCTGTAATTGCTCATACCATTATCATAGGTTTCTGTCAGGGACGAATACACAAATGCAAGATAATTATGTTCATCGTCCCAAATAACCTGGGGCATCGAGGATAAGCCGCAGTGATAAATGGCAATATCGTCCCATAAAATGTCGATTTCCCCATTATTGTTTACATCCTGTGTCCAACCGATTAGGCTGTAATCCTCTTCCAGTTCCGAATCGGGATTTGAATACGGGTTCAGGGCATTTATGTTGTTGGAGAATGTGGGCCTGGATTCGTTCCAATACCCAACCCCATCAACTGCCGGGAACCAGGTTGTGTTGATTCCGTTTCCATGGCAGCGGTTAATCCCAAATACCAGATGGACCGTGCCTTCCTCGTCAAAGTCGAGGCTGTGCGCGCCGTCCGGGCAATAAAAAGTATCTGATACCGTGCCGGTCCAGTATTCCCATTTGGGGTAAGGGTGTTCCCAAACAATGGTTTTTTCCCAGTTATTGCCTCCATCGGTTGATTTCAACAAAATCAAGTCCGTTAAATAATCCCCGATCAAGATGGCCACGTTATCCCCTTCGGCCCTTATGTCATAAATATCGGCCTGGAAACCGAGATAAGAGCTGCTGTCTATCCCATCAATGATCATGTTCTCGATTTCCCAGGTTTCGCCCCCGTCATTTGACCTGGAATAAAGGAGTGCTCCGTTCAGTCCTTCATATAAACTTCCATTGTACTCTACCGGGCTTGTTACGGCCAGAAGATGTATTGTCGAAAAATCGGTTCCACCGGTTGCCACCCTCGGCCAAAAAATATCCTCATGGCCTTCAGGGCCCTCGAAATTTATTTCTTGCCATTCGTCCTGGCCTTTTGCTGCTCGTTTTAGTAGTAACAACCCATGGCCTTCCCCTCCCGAAATATGTGAAACGATAATTTCCCCGTTTTCGCCCCAGGGGGAATAAGCAGGCCAACCGGTCCGTTCCGACTCAATAGGTTCTTCGGACATTGGGCCCCAACTGTTTCCATCAAAGTAATTATAGCCCGTTCCCCTGTTTGGGAATTGGGGGGAATCGAAACCCATCGTACAAACAGTCCCGATTGTCCCGTCTTCAAATACATGGATACGCTTTTGCATACTTGAATTGGTCTGCAGGTCGAATTTTGTCTTGCCCACGTCCACTTCTATGAACGAGGTGCTTTGTTTGAGGTAGGGCATGGTTTAGCCAGGATTCATATTAGCGGCATATTCAAATTGCGGGGCTGAACGGTTAATGACTTCCTGTGGAACGGAAACCCTGTTTTGGGCAAAACCTGAAACAATGATAATTGTTGAAAGGATAAAAAGTGTAGCCTTTTTCATAATTGGGGTTTTTGAATTGAAAAAATATAAGCTAATAACAGACTTCAATATTACGGATTTAATAGTGAAAAACCAAGGGAAAACCAGTTAAATGTAGGATTGATCAAGTTAACGGCAATTCAATGGAAAATAAAAACGAGAATTATCCTTATTTTTTCCACCATCTGTTAAAAAAGTTTATTTTTGCAGTTCAAAAGCGGTAATAGCTCAGTTGGTAGAGCATCAGCTTCCCAAGCTGAGGGTCGTGAGTTCGAGTCTCATTTACCGCTCGGATAAAATAAGGCAATCTTGGTTTTAAGGTTGCCTTTTATTTTGATGTCAATGAATTGTTCGGACAACAAGCTTTGCGGATGGTTTTTCTGGATACAGGTTTTACATTGAGATGTAAGTTTAACTAAATATAAACTAAATAAAATGAAAAGGACAACGATTTTAATTTTTGCGGTATTTATGGGCCTTATGGGATTCTCACAGGAAGACAACAATAACAAGGAATACAAAACATTGTTTGGGAGCAATAATATGACCCATGGTGGCTATGGGGCCATGTCGATAAATTATTCCCAATTGGATGGCGAGGATGCCTTGCTCGTAGGTATGCGGGGAGCCTGGATCATCAACCATGGGATCGGGATTGGCCTGGGCGGCTATGGTATTACGAATAACATCAATCGCGATTTATATGGCGATGGGTATCAATACCAGCTTGCAGGAGGTTATGGAGGGTTATTGATCGAGCCCATTATCGGTGCAAATAACCCTGTCCATATTTCCATTCCCGTATTGATTGGTGCCGGTGGGATCGCTTATGTCAATCATTCATGGACTTCGGCCGCGCAGCAACCTTACCACAATGGTAATTATATGTTGGATTCGCAAGCGTTTTTCGTTTTGGAACCGGGCGTTGAACTGGAACTGAACATGGTCAGGTTTTTCAGGATCGCACTGGGCGCATATTACCGTTACACATCTGATGTTAGCCTTACCTATTATAAGTTGAACACTGCTGAACTGGTAACCGAGAACCCTGACTTGAAAGGCTTCTCATTTGGTATAACCTTGAAGTTTGGGAAGTTTTAAGGTAATCTCAAAAAATAACGTACGATAGGTGTAAATTGGATTTGGGAAGCCAACCATAATAATCCCTGTCGTTCTTCATTCCTGCCGGATGAACATTTTATGCCCTGGCTTGGGGCTTGCATAATTCTGGATTTGCAATGCCCGTTAATAAGCCGTCCCTGCCATTGACCAATGAATCACCGCCTTTCCCTAAATTATCCTTGATATATGCTTCCACGGGTATTACTTTTGAATAAAAACAATTCTTTGAAATACGAACATAAGGGTAAGGGGATATTTTTGTGTATTGATACTAAAACAGGGCTTTCCTGAGTTTTATAATGTAAGGTGTCCAAAGCCCATTAAAAATCGAGCAAATGAAAACCACGAATTTGATCATTGCCGGATTACTCATTTTTTCTACATCACAAATGGAAGCAGCCGGCCCACGTGTCCAAACCCCCGCTTCATTAAACCCTTTTTGGTACAACTGGTCAGTTGACCTGGATGCCGGCCTTATGACCTATTATGGCGATTTGAGCCAGTATGATTTGTCGGTCGTTAATAAGCTGTTGTATGAAAGCAAACCGGCTTTTGGGTTAAAAGTCACGAAACATATCAAGCATATGTTTGGCTTGTCGGGCCAATTGATTTATGGTGGTTTTAAAAGTGATTACAAGCCCGATCATGTTTTTCAGACACGGCTTTTTGAATACAATGTGCAAGTTGGTGTCGATTTGCTGAACCTTATCGGAAACGATAGAAAAAGGGATTTCGGGCTTGTTGCATATGCCGGTGCTGGACAGTTTCTGTTTCGAACTACCGGAATCACTGATGAAACCACACGTGTCCAGAATTCGGGCGTACCGGAGTTTGTTTACTTCTTTGGTGGAAACTATTACCACAAAATTTCAAAACGGTTTAATATTACGGTCGATTTGTCCATTCGCCAAGCGCAAAACGATAACCTTGACAATTATATCGCCCATGGTGATTTTGATTATTATTCCTATTTAAGCGTGGGATTTAGTTTCTTGATAGACAACCTGAAAACGCCGTTTAAGAAAGTAAAGGATTGCCCTGCTTATGAAGATTATAAAACTGTTTGGCGCGATCATACGGTCTATCATTAAGGAATGTCCCCCTCTTTGAGGGAGGGACTTGAAAAGAGCAAGAAAGAAAATATTAAAAATCCCCCTTTTGAAGAAACTCCAACAGCTTGGCCATAGCTTTCCCGCGGTGGCTAATTTTATTTTTTTCTTCCAAATCCATTTCTGCAAAAGAGGTGTGGTAGCCATTAGGGCGAAAAATGGGATCGTAGCCAAAACCTTTGTCACCATGGCGTTCGGTCATGATTTCACCGCTCACGCAACCCTCAAATTGATATTCCTTCCCATCAATGATAAGTGAAATAACCGTTCTGAAGCGGGCTTTCCGGTTGTCGGTTCCATTGAGTTCTGCCAAAACCCTGTCCATGTTTTTTTCGTGGTCGTGCCCCGGCCCCCCGTAACGTGCTGAATAAACACCGGGCCTTCCGTCAAGTGCCTCGACCTCAAGTCCCGTATCGTCCCCAAAACAATTTTTCCCATAGTTGTCAAAGATATAATGGGATTTGATGGAGGCATTCCCTTCCAGGGTTTCAGCAGTTTCGGCAATATCTTCCCTGCACCCGATATCGTCCAAAGAAAGGATTTTAAATTTAGTGCCAACAGCCGTTATTATTTCCTCAAGCTTATGTTGGTTGTTTGTCGCAAATACTAATTCTATCATGGTTTATCGTTTGTTGTTTGTTGTTTGTTGAAATGGAATTGATAGAATATAAAATCGCACAAAACAGGTTTTTTTAAAAACCTGTTTTGCGCGATTATGTAACTTATTAACACGTATTATTCAAATTAAAAATAATACTAAATGTTTTCTTGCAAACAAGATTTATGGAAATTCAATCCCGGGATAATCGGTAACACTCACCTTTGGGATATTCGCACCATATTTTCCATTGATGGCCGTTATAAACTGATTGGCTATCAAAGCATAACCTTTTTGGGTCAAGTGGATGCCATCCAACGAAAATGTCCCACCGGTAACATAGGTTACCGAAAACGATTCCCCATCGTAGGTAACACCTGATTCCACTTGTCCAAAATAGCTGTTGATATCAACAAATGCAAGGTTGTATGTATCGGCCAACGTTTTTATGGTGGCGTTATAACCTTCAATTGCTGAGTTGATATTTGCTATTTCATTTTCTGAAAGGGTATATTGGTCAGGGATTGGTTTAATGCTTCCCCATCCGGCACATCGCAATGAATCACCGGGGGTGGTAAGCAATACCATTTCGTTTTCTGTTATCTGGCGCAATCCGGCCGGTGCATTGGGATCTGCAATAATGAACGGGTTTTGCCCAAGGTTAAAAGTAATCCCCAAGGGTGCATAAGCAGCATTCAGTCCATCCACTTGTATTTGCTCGGTTAAAACCAATCCGTTGTATGGGATAACATTAAAGAAGGCGGCTCCGGTAATACCGGGAAGATTGGCAATTACACCCTTTGCCCCATTTGCTGTTAAAGCACCAACAATGTTATCCATGAAATATGCAAAAGAAGGTTGTCCGGTAATTGTATCACCGATGCCACCACTTGTGGCATATCCCAACACATCGTTGTTCCCGATCCACAAACTAAAGAATGTAGCTTCGTGGGCGGCTGCATCGCCAATTACACTTGCATCGGCAGCACTCGCAAATCGTGCATAATAAGGATTGGCCAAACCAACAGGAACACCGGCAGGGTTTCCATAACCAGGTGCCAGAAGATGGAATGTTTTTGCACCGGGGACACCAAGGTTGTTAACGGAGTATCCAACAGGAGCGTAACCTTCGGCTTGCCCACTTGCTGGAACAGGTCCCAAAGAAGTTTCTCCAAGGCAATTCGTACTGTAGTCAAGGACTAATTTCCCGGGCAATACGCCGTACTCGCTTTCAACAACAGGTTGTACGAATTCGCCACCACCAACTGTCTTGAATTGTTGTGCAAGGATGCTGGGATAAGAATTTGCCTGGGCGGAATGGTACAGGGCACCATCCGCATAACCAGCGGTAAGGGAATTTCCAACGGAAATGTAGTTCGAGAAATCGGCACTTCCGGCCGAAGCCTTGAACTCATCTATCTCGGGCTTACAAGCAAAGAGCAAACCCACTAAACTTAAGAATATTATTGTTCTGTATTTCATATCTTTTAAATTTTTTGGGGTTAAAAATTATAGCTTACCCCGATTCCCGGGACAAATGTACGTGTGGCATAAGTCCCTCCAAAATTATCAGGATCGTAAGCCCTGTCTTCCTGCAATCCTTCCAATTGCAAGTAGGAGAGGTCTATACTGAGCTTTTCGGTAGGCATATAGGAAAGGCCAAGCGTGAAAGCAACCGTATTGAGACTGACGGTTTCAGGCGTAAAATAATTTTTGTTGGTTGGTGAAGGATCATAATAAACACCTGCCCGTGCAATTAATTTTTCGCTGATTTTATATTCTCCACCAATTCTCCAGATAGCCGTGTTCGCATATTTTCTTGGGTTTCTTGAATCGGCCAGTTTCTCATTGTTTTCCTTAAAGTCAATGATGAGCGAGTCGTAAGCCGACCAGAATACATAGTTTAGTTCCAGTGCAAGCATGAACTTCTCCGAAATTTGATAAGACATACCCACATCAAGATTGGCGGGCAAGGGGAGCTCGGCATCAAAGTTCCCACTTGAAGGGAAGAATGAACCCAAGGATTGGGGGACATCCCGGAATTCTGTTTGGCCATTTTCAATTTTCATATTTACTTTTGAACGGTAATCAACACCAATGTTGAAATCTTCATTGGGTTTTAGGAAAATCCCCACATTGTACCCAAATTCCGTGGTCTTTCCGTTCATGTTGAATTGTCCGTCAATCGGGTTTGGGAGCGCTTTCGTAAGATCAACCGATCCTAAAACAATATCCAATCCTGCCCCAATTCCAAACTTGTCATTGATTTTGTAGGCAACGGTAGGCTGGATGAAAATAGCCGCCAATGAAATTTCCTGGATCAGGTAACGCCCTCTCCAATCATTGTCCCATTTCAGGGTATTCCCGTAAGGTGTAAAAACACCCACACCTACTGAAAGGTCCTCGGTTACTTTTCCTGCACCATAAAAATAAAATGGTGTGCCTGTTGGGTTTACCGTTGAAGCCTGATAGTTTGAACCATTGGCCTGGTAAATTGCATTCGCCATTACCCCACTTACGCCCAGGCTGTAACTATTATTGGCCTTCATGAAAGAAAGTGAGCCGGGGTTGTAGAACATACTACTGGCACCTAAGGCGAAGGGTGTGCCAATTAATCCGATACCGGTCTGCTTCTGGCCCTGGAGCCTGACCTGATATCCTCCTGCATAAGCAGTGTACGCCACAAAAACAAAAAGCAGCATAACAATCGATAATTTTCTCATAACGTAAATTTTGATTTGTAAATTGAAGTGCAAAGGTATTGTTTTTTTTTGAAGTGGGCATTTAGTGGTCCATGGGGTGGGTACAATAAAATCCCCCTTGATTCAAACATAGAATCCGGGATAGTATTATTTGGCAAATAATATAAAAGATGTACCTTGCTCCTGTTCCTCAATTCCGCATCGTATTTGCTTTCGGTGAAAAACCAAAGGCCTTCATTGCCTTAAGCATCGTACTTGCCCTTGGTGAAATCAATGGTCGATTATTTTTATTGCAATCCCGTGTCAGGCCGAGCCTGTAGAAGCCTGCCTCGATCCGGGAAATTTGTTTTTGATCAAAACCGGGGAAAGCTGGTTCTGCTCTATCCAATGTTTTTCGCAAGGAAAACCACGTTAAGCCCACTTTGGGGAAATTAAATATTTCACCTTGCTAAACATTTTTATCGTGAACCGTGTTAACAATGGTATCTTCTTTATTTAAACCCCAAAAAACAATTTGCAGGATTGTGAAAAACCATGTATTTCTGTAATAACGTGGGTATTTTATTGACAATTTTTTTAACTAAAGTAAAACTAAAACACATGACAAATGAAAACACTGACTACTTTATTTTTGATGATAATGATTGCCATAACTGCCCGGGCCCAGGATGTGGGCTTGGATTGGGCGAAACAATTTGACGGGGCCGAAGCAGGGGAAGCGGTTTCCATTAACGTTGATGTTGCAGGTAATGTATATGTTACTGGGTATTTTGAGGGGACTTTTGATTTTGATCCGGGTGATGGGACTTTTAATTTGACTTCCCAGGGTTTTCATGACGCATTTATTTCCAAGCTGGGTGCCGATGGGGACTTTATTTGGGCCAAACAATTTAAAGGGAATGGTTCGGTTCGGGGGTATTCAATATCCCTTGACAGTTCGGGGAATATCTATTCCAGCGGATTGTTCCAGGGCGGTTTTGTGGATTTTGATCCCGGACCCGAAGAGTTTTTGTTATATGGGCCCAATGATTATCCCATAACCTATATTTCCAAATTGGATATAAACGGCGATTTTCTCTGGGCAAAAGCCATTTGGGGGACTGACTATGTCACCGGGCTTTCCATATCACTCGATGATTCGGCCAATGTTTATATCGGGGGCAGCTTTGAAGGGTCAGCTGACCTTGATCCCAGTGATACTGCTTTTTATGGCGTAATATCCGTAGGGTTTTATGATATATTTATCCTGAAACTGAACACAGATGGAGAGTTTAAATGGGGCGCTCATTTTGGGGGAAATGGCAACGATCATTGCACATCCTTAGAACTTGACAATAATGCCAATGTATATACCACCGGTACTTTTGCAGGTGAAGTGGATTTCGACCCATCCGAAAACGAGTATCTCATAAATGGTGAAACCTTTGTTTCCAAGCTGGATTTAAATGGTGGCTTTGTCCTGGCAAAAGCAATTTCGGGAAGCTTGGTTGCCGGTTTGTCGGTCGCTGTCGATGATTCCGAAAATATTTATTACGGAGGGACTTTTAGTGGGACCGTCGATTTTGATCCGGGACCGGAATTGTTTGAATTATTTTCATCGGGCGGAAGCAATGCTTTTATTTCCAAATTGGACATGAACGGTGACTTTTTGTGGGCAGGTCAAATGGGAGGACCAGGCTCAGATAAATTGCCTGCATTGACACTGGATGCCGAAGGAAATATATATTCAACGGGATTCTTTAGGAATACTGCCGATTTTGACCCGGGGGACGGGGCCTATGAACTAACAGCAACGGATATAAGCGATATTTTTGTGTCAAAGCTGAATACGAATGGCGGATTTGCCTGGGCAAAAAAACTTGGCGGGGCTGGCCATGAAGAGGGCTTTTCCATAGTCGTTGACAATTCCGGTCATGTTTATTCTTGCGGGGTGTTTGTTTCCAATACCGATTTTGATCCCGGGGATGACTTTTTCATTTTGGATGGTGGCGGCAATGGCGATCCTTACGTTCATAAAATGAAGTCCATTCTTACCGGAATTGAAAGTCCTGGGAATTCCTTTGTGGCAGAAGTTGGTTTGTACCCTAACCCCAATTCAGGAATCTTTACCGTTAGTGGTGAAGACCTTCGAAGGATAGAGCTGTACGGTATCGAGGGTAAATTGATCGAAACAATCGAACTTAACGGGAAAAGCAGTTGCCAGGTGCAATTGGGG